>NZ_BAABCQ010000036.1:0-52757 GCF_039539045.1 Streptomyces marokkonensis | reverse complement strand
GCTCGGCCTCGGGACCCTCTCCGCCTGCTCGGGCGACAGTGCGGCGGCGGGCAACACGGACAAGTTCGACGTCGTCGCGTCGTTCTACCCCATGGCCTTCCTCGCCGAGGAGATAGGCGGCGACCACGTCAACGTCAGCAGCCTCACCGAGCCCGGCCAGGAACCGCACGACCTGGAGCTCAGCACCAAGCAGCGCGCGCAGCTGGAGGAGACCGACGCGGCGCTCTTCCTCGAGGGACTCCAGCCCGCCGTCGACGAGGCCATCGGCCAGTCCGGCGTCAAGACGAAGATCGACGCGGCCACGCTGACCTCCCTGGAGGAGCACGGCGCCGAGGCCGGCGGCCACGACCACGAGGGCGAGGCCGCCCACGAGGAAGAGCACGCCGAGGGCGAGCACGCCGCGGAGGAAGAGCACACCGAGGAAGAGCACGGCCACGAGCACAGCCACGAGGCCGGCGGCAAGGACCCCCACATCTGGCTCGACCCGGTCAAGTACGCCGAGGTCGCCGAGGGCGTAGGCAAGGCCTTCGAGAAGGCCGACCCCGACCACGCCGCCGACTACAAGAAGAACACCGAGGCCCTGGTCAAGAAGCTCGGCGACCTGAACACGAAGTTCGAGACCGGCCTGAAGGACACGGACACCAAGGTCTTCATCACCACGCACGCCGCCTTCGGCTACCTCGCCGAGCGCTACGGCCTGACCGAGGAGGCCATCAGCGGCCTCAGCCCCGAGTCCGAGCCCAGCGCCGCCCGGGTCAAGGAGCTTGAGAAGATGGCCAAGGCCGACGGCGTCTCCACGATCTTCTACGAGACGCTCGTCAGCGACAAGACCGCGAAGACGGTCGCCAAGGACTCCAACCTCGAGACGGACGTCCTCGACCCGCTCGAGGGCATCACCGACAAGTCCCGCGGCGACGACTACTTCCAGGTCATGGAAGCCAACCTCAAGGCACTGCAGACGGCTCTGGGAGCCAAATGACCAACCCTCTGGAGGGCAGCGGCATGAACGAGCCCGTGAGCAGGCCCGTCGACGAGCCCGTCATATCCCTGCGCGGCGTCCGAGCCGAGCTCGGCTCGCGCCCCGTCCTGCGCGGCATCGACCTCACCGTGCGCCGCGGCGAGGTCGTCGCCCTGCTCGGCGCCAACGGCTCGGGCAAGTCCACGGCCGTGCGCACCGTCATCGGCCAGGTACCGGTCACGGACGGGAAGATCGAGCTGTTCGGCACCCCCCGGCGCCGGTTCCGCGACTGGGCGCGCGTGGGCTACGTCCCGCAGCGCACCACGGCCGCGGGCGGCGTCCCCGCCACGGTGACCGAGGTCGTCTCCTCCGGCCGGCTCTCCCGGGCCCGCTTCGGCATCCTGCGCCGGGCCGACCACGAGGCCGTACGCAGGGCCCTCGACCTGGTCGGCATGGCGGACAGGGCCAAGGACTCCGTGGACGCCCTCTCCGGCGGCCAGCACCAGCGCGTACTGATCGCCCGCGCGCTCGCCTCCGAACCCGAACTGCTGATCATGGACGAGCCGATGGCGGGCGTCGACCTGGCCAGCCAGGAGGTCCTGGCCGCCACCCTGCGCGAGCAGGTCGCGGCCGGCTCCACCGTCCTGCTCGTCCTGCACGAGCTGGGCCCGCTGGAGCCCCTGATCGACCGGGCCGTGGTGCTCCGCGACGGCTGCGTCCTGCACGACGGCCCGCCCCCCGAAGCGGTCGGCCAGCACGCGCTGCCCGGCCACGACCACGTACACCCGCACGCGGCGGCCGGCGCCGAACCGATCCGCACCGGACTGCTGAGCTGAGAAGGCCCCCATGGAAATACTGAACTACGCCTTCATGCAGCGGGCGCTGCTGGCCGCCGTCCTGGTCGGCATCACCGCCCCCGCCGTCGGCATCTACCTGGTCCAGCGCCGTCAGGCCCTCATGGGCGACGGCATCGGCCACGTGGCGATGACCGGTGTCGGCCTCGGCTTCCTGCTCACCTGGTCCCCGGTGTGGATGGCCACGCTGGTCGCCGTGCTCGGCGCGGTCCTCATGGAGCTGATCCGCTGGTACGGCAGGACCCGCGGCGACATCGCCCTCGCCATGCTCTTCTACGGCGGTATGGCCGGCGGCGTGATGTTCATCAACCTGGCGCCGACGGGCTCCAACGCCAACCTGAACTCGTATCTCTTCGGCTCGCTGTCCACGGTGAGCGAGTCCGACGTCACGGCGATCTGCGTGCTGGCCGCCTTCGTGGTCCTGGTCACCCTCGGCCTGCGCCGCCAGCTGTTCGCGGTCAGCCAGGACGAGGAGTTCGCCCGGGTCACCGGCCTGCCGGTACGCGCGCTCAACCTGCTCACCGCCGTCACGGCGGCGGTCACGGTGACGGTCGCGATGCGCGTCGTCGGGCTGCTGCTGGTGTCGGCGCTGATGGTGGTCCCGGTGGCCGCCGCCCAGCAGCTCACCCGCAGCTTCGCCGCCACCTTCGCGATCGCCGTCGCCATCGGCGTCAGCGTGACCATCGGCGGCACGGTCACCTCGTACTACCAGGACGTGCCGCCCGGCGCGACCATCGTGCTGCTCACCATCGGCGCGTTCATCCTGCTCACGGCGCTGGCGGCGCCACTGGCCCGGCGACGCGCGCGGGCGGCCACCGCGGCGCGGGCCGCCGCCGATCCGGCGGAGTGCAAGATTCCGGCCACCCGGGGGGCCACCGACGAGGTCGGCGTCTGACCGCCGGGCGGCCGGGCTGGCACAATGGCCCGGCAAGCCCCAGACGGCAGACGTGAGGAGGAGTACCGGTGACGACCGCTGGACCGCCCGTGAAGGGCCGCGCCACCCGGCAGCGGGCCGCCGTGTCGGCGGCCCTCCAGGAGGTCGAGGAGTTCCGCAGCGCACAGGAGCTCCACGACATGCTCAAGCACAAGGGTGACTCGGTCGGGCTCACCACGGTCTACCGCACCCTTCAGTCCCTCGCCGACGCCGGCGAGGTAGACGTCCTGCGCACCGCCGAGGGCGAGTCCGTCTACCGCCGCTGCTCCACCGACGACCACCACCACCACCTGGTCTGCCGCACCTGCGGCAAGGCGGTCGAGGTCGAGGGCCCCGCGGTCGAGAAGTGGGCGGAGGCCATCGCCGCCGAGCACGGCTACGTCAACGTCGCGCACACGGTGGAGATCTTCGGCACCTGCGCGGACTGCGCGAACGCCTCCGGCGGCTGAGCCGTGGGGCCGGGGCTTCGCCCCGGGCCCCTTTTCGGCCTGGCGGCCTCGTCCTCAAACTCCCCCAGAGGGGGCACCCCCATACGGGCTGGAAGGATCAAACACCGGACGGGCGGGAGGGATCCGGCCCGCCCTCCATCGCGAGGAGCTCCTCGTTCGGGATCGCGCCGCCGAAGCGCCGGTCCCGGGAGGCGAACTCCAGGCACGCGCGCCACAGGTCGCGCCGGTCGAAGTCGGGCCAGAGCACGTCCTGGAACACCATCTCCGCGTACGCGCTCTGCCAGAGCAGGTAGTTGGACGTCCGCTGCTCCCCGCTCGGCCGCAGGAAGAGGTCCACGTCCGGCATGTCCGGGTAGTACAGGTACTTCGCGAGCGTCTTCTCGTTCACCTTCGACGGGTCGAGCCGCCCGGCCCGCACGTCCTCGGCGAGGGCCTGCGCGGCGTCGGCGATCTCCGCGCGCCCGCCGTAGTTCATGCAGAAGTACAGAGTGAGCCGGTCGTTGTCCTTGGTCTGCTCCTGGGCGACCTGGAGCTCCTTGGCCACCGACTTCCACAGCTTGGGCATCCGCCCCACCCAGCGCACCCGGATCCCCAGCGCGTCGAGCTGGTCGCGGCTCTTGCGGATGAAGTCCCGGTTGAAGTTCATCAGGAAGCGCACCTCGTCCGGCGACCGCTTCCAGTTCTCGGTGGAGAAGGCGTACAGGGAGATGTTCTCCACGCCGATCTCGATCGCGCCCTGGAGCACGTCCACCACCCGCTCGGCCCCGACCTTGTGGCCCTCGGTGCGCGGCAGCCCGCGCTCCTTGGCCCAGCGCCCGTTGCCGTCCATGACGATCGCCACATGCTCCGGCACCAGCTCGCCGAGGTTCGGGGGCCGCGCGCCGGACGGGTGCTGCTCCGGCGACCTGTACTCCCGGCGCTGACGCCCCAGGAACCCGCGTACGGCCATGTGTCTCTCGTCTCCTCGTGCTGTGTGTCTGTTCTTCCAGGACTTCTCGGCTAGGTCTTCTCGACGTAGCGCAGGGAGCGCAGGCCGCGTTCCAGGTGCCAGTGCAGGTACGCGGACACCAGCCCGCTCCCCTCCCGGACGTGGCGCGGCTCGCACGCGTCGGCGGTCGCCCAGTCTCCCGTGAGCAGCGCCCCGAGCAGTTCCAGGGCCTGCGGCGAGGGTACGACGCTGCCGGGCACCCGGCAGTCGGCGCAGACGGAGCCGCCCGAGCCGACCGAGAAGAACCGGTTGGGTCCCGGCATGCCGCACTTCGCGCAGTCGCCGAAGGTCGGGGCGTACCCGTTCACGGCGAGGGAGCGCAGCAGGAACGCGTCCAGGACGAGGTTGGGCGCGTGCTCGCCCCGGGCGAGGGTCCGCAGCCCGCCGACCAGCAGCAGGTACTGCTGCACCGCCGGCTCGCCCTCGTGGTCCGTGAACCGCTCGGCCGTCTCCAGCATGGCCGTCCCGGCGGTGTACCGAGGGTAGTCGGTGACGATCCCGCCGCCGTACGGCGCGATGGTCTCGCTCTGCGTGCACAGCGGCAGCCCACGGCCGACCAGCTCGCTCCCCTTCGAGAAGAACTGCACGTCCACGTGCGAGAACGGCTCCAGCCGCGCCCCGAACTTCGACTTGGTCCGCCGCACCCCGCGGGCCACGGCGCGTACGCGTCCGTGACCGCGCGTGAGCAACGTGATGATCCGGTCCGCCTCACCCAGCTTCTGGGTGCGCAGCACGATGCCGTCGTCGCGGAACAGACTCATGACGCCCATTCTCGCGCATGGCTTCAAGGCACCTCGCCACGGCTTCGGGCGTTGGCGTACGCCGTCGCCGCGCTGAGCCGCTCGGACGGAGTGGCGTGACGGACGTCACCCGGCGCGGCGTCCCACTCCCGCCCCCCGCCGTACGGCCGCATCTGCACGTACGGCCCCTCGTGTCCCATGACGACGCCGACCCGCCCGCTCCGGAGGTCGACGGCGTAGGACCCGACCGGCGGCATGATCATCGCAGCACCGCCGCGAGTCGCCGCGCGGTCTCGACGGAACACCGCCCCAATTCGATGAGCGGACAGGGGGCCTCCCGCGCAAGACTCACCGGGTCCAGCCCGAGTGACGGCAGAGTAATTCCTGCCTCAGTGAGCGCTGCGCGCAATTCTTTCACCGTAACCTCCGCTTCTTCGACGCAGGGCGTCGCATGCCGTGCCTCCACCGTGTTCCCCTTCCCTTTACGGTTTCACTCTTCGTGTCCCAAGAATGCCCCTCCGTGACTACGATCGGGGGGAGTTCGCGCACTACAAGTGCGGGTCAGTACAGGGGGGTTGGTTATGGCCAACGGTTCACGGCAAGCGGCTTGGGAGTTCTTCGGTATTGAACTAAAACGCCGTCGAGAGGACGCCGGAATCACCCAAGTCGAGCTGGGAGCGCGGGTATTCGTCTCCGGCGGATACATCGGCCAGTTCGAACAGGCAATTCGCAAACCGCAGCTGGATGTGGCCCAGCGGATTGACGGAGTGCTGCAAACCGACGGTATTTTCGAGCGGCTGTGCCGGAAGCTGATTGACGATCCTCGGTATGCGGATTACTTCGCCCATGTGGTGGAGTTGGAGCGCCTGGCCACGCGGGTCTGCGAGTTCGCGCCGACGGTGGTTCCTGGCCTGCTCCAGACGCAGCAGTACGCACGCGCGGTGACGATCGCCGCCAACCCGTTCAAGTCCGACGCCTATGTCGACGAGATCGTCACCGCCCGCCTGGAGCGGTCACTGATCCTCGACGACGCTGCACGGCCCGAGTACTGGGTCGCGTTGCACGAGAACGTGTTGCGGATCCCGGTGGGCGGAGCGCAGGGGATGGCGGCGCAACTGGAGCACATCACGCGGCTGATGCGGGAGCGCACGGCGGTGGTGACGGTGCTGCCGTACGAGGCGGGGGCGCACGCGGCCATGGGCGGGATGCTGAAACTCATGGACTTCGAGGATGCCCCGCCGGTGGCTTATACAGAGACGGAGTATTCGGGCACACTCATCGACAGTCCAGCCGTGGTGATGCACGCCCAGCGCACATACGATCTACTCAGGGTCGCCGCGCTGTCGCCGGAGGCGTCCCTGGCCCTGGTCGAGTCGGCGGCGGAGGACTTCAGACGATGCGCGAGTACGACCTGACCAACGCCCGCTGGACGAAGAGCAGCTACAGCAACGGCCAAGGCGGCGACTGCGTCGAGGTCGCCGACGGAGTCCCCGGTGTCGTCCCCGTCCGGGACAGCAAGGTGGCCGACGGCTCGGTGGTCCTCGTCGCCCCAACCGCCTGGACGGGGTTCGTCGCCGGGTTGGCGCGGCGTGCGGCGACGGACTGACGGGAGTCAGGGGCGACCCCGAGTGGTGGCACTGGGGTAATCCCCCCTGAATCTCAGGCTGTTACCCGGATGGGGAGGGCCCCGGGCATCCGCGAGGGTCGCCGTATGACGCAGCGCACTCGAACCATCCGTAACGCCGCCATCGTCGGCGTGTCCACCGCCCTCCTCGGCATCACCGCGCCCGTGACCGCGACGGCCTCCGCGACCACGGGCCCGTCCAAGCCCCTCACCTGGACGGACTGCGAGGGCGGCGCCGCCGACCCCCGTCAGCAGTGCGCCACCCTCCAGGTCCCCATGGACTACGCCGACCCCGACAGCCCGCTCATCGACATCGCCGTTTCCCGCATCCCCGCAGAGGATCCGGACGCCCGGCGCGGGGCCCTGCTGCTCATCCCCGGCGGGCCGGGCGGCTCAAGCCTGAACGACCCGTCGAAGAAGGGGCAGAAGCTGCCGCAGGAGGTACGGGGCACCCACGACCTGATCGGGTTCGCCCCGCGCGGCCTCGCACCGTCCACCGCCGTCGACTGCGGCCTGGAGTACGGCGACCTCGCCACCTCCAGGCTCCGCCCCTGGCCCGCCCCCGACGGCTCGGTGGACGGGAACATGGTCGCCGCCCAACGCATGGCCGACGCCTGCGCCCGCAACGGCGGCGAGCTGATGCGACACCTCAGCACCGCCAACGAGGCCCGCGACATCGACCGCCTCCGGGCCGCGCTCGGCGAGCGGAAGATCTCCGCGTGGGGCGTCTCGTACGGGACGTACGTCGGCGCGGTGTACGCGCAACTCTTCCCGCACCGCACCGACCGCGTCGTGTTGGACAGCGTCGACGACCCGGACCCCGCCCGTGTCGCCCGCGCCTGGCTCGCCGGGCACGAACAGGGTGTGGAGGACGTCTTCCCGCACTTCGCCGCCTGGGCGTCGAAGCCCGGCAACCCGGACCGCCTCGCGCGCAAGGCCGCCGACGTGCGGCCGATGTTCCTGCGGCTCGCCGCCCGGCTCGACCGCGAGCCGATCCCGTGGCCCGGCGCCAACCCGGAGGAACTGAACGGCAACGTGCTGCGCCAGACGATGCTGGACAGCCTCTACCGCCCCAGCCGCTACCCGGCGCTCGCCGAGCTGATGCGGGCCGCGCGGCAGGGCACCGTGCCGCCCGCGCCCGAGGCGCCGCCCGAGGACGTGCTGCAGAACGTCGCCGGCGTGGGCGCCGGGACGCTCTGCAACGACGTCGCCTGGCCCAAGTCCGGGGCCGTGTATCAGAAGGGCGTCGACGAGAGCCGCGCCAAGTACCCGCTCACCGCCGGGATGCCCCGCAACGCGATGCTGTGCGCCGCCTGGCCCTACCAGCCGCGCGAGGCGCCCGTGCGCATCACCGACCGGGGGCCGTCCAACATCCTGCTCGTCCAGAACGAGCGGGACGTCGCCACCCCGTTCAGCGGCGCTCTGAAGATGCGGGAGGCACTCGGCCGGCGCGCGGTCATGGTCACCGTGGACTCCACCGGCCACGACGCCTACCTCGCCGAGGGCAACGCCTGCGGCGACCGCACGGTCTCCCACTTCCTGGCGACGGGAGAACGCCCGGACGCGGACACCTACTGCGAGTAGCCGGCGCCCGGCGTGACCAGCCCCGACTCGTAGCCCACGATGACCAGTTGCGCCCGGTCCCGGGCCCTCAGTTTGCCCATGATGCGGCTTACGTGGGTCTTGGCGGTCAGAGGGCTCAGTCCCAGCGAGTCGGCGATCTCCGTGTTGTTGAGGCCGCGTGCGACCAGGGTGAGTACCTGGCGTTCGCGGTCCGACAGGCAGTCGGGGCCGCCGCCGTCCGTCACCGGCGTCGAAGGGCTGCGCAGGAAGCGCTCGATGAGCCGTGCCGTGGGGCCGGGCGACAGGAGGGCGTCGCCCGCCGTCACGGTACGGATGGCGTCGAGGAGGTCGGCGGGCCTGGTGTCCTTCACCAGGAAGCCGGAGGCGCCCGCCCGCAGTGCCTCCACGATGTTGTCGTCGGTGTCGTAGGTGGTGAGGACCAGCACCTTCACGCCGGCCAGGTCCTCGTCGGCCGCGATGAGCCGGGTCGCCTCGATACCGTCCAGGTCGGGCATGCGGATGTCCATGACGACCAGGTCGGCGCGTTCCGTGCGGGCCAGGTCGACGGCCTGGCGGCCGGTGCCCGCCTCGCCGACGACCTCCATGTCGGGGGCCGACGCCACGAGCAGGGCGAACGCGGCACGGACGAGGTTCTGATCGTCCGCGAGCAGCACTCGTATGGTCATCCGTCAGCCGTCTCTCTGCGTGGTCGCGGTCGTCAGGGGCGCGGCGGGCGGCGCGGGTGCCGCCGACGCCGTGGGTGTCGGCAGTACGGCCGTCACCTCGAAGCCGCCGGCGCCCCCGCCCCGCGGCCCGGCGTCGAAGGTGCCGCCCACACTGCGGGCCCGCTCGCGCATGCCGACGAGGCCGAAGCCGGGGATGCCGCCGTGGTCGTCGGAGCCGGTGCCGTCGTCGGTGACGGCCAAACGCAGGACGCCCCGCTCCGCGTGCACCTCGACGTGGACGGACGGTTCCGGGCCCGCGTGGCGTACGGCGTTGGTCAGCGCCTCCTGCACGATGCGGTAGGCGGCGGCGCCGACCGCGGGCGGGACGCCGTCGGCGCGTACCGACAGGTCCACCCGGGCTCCGGCCAGCCGGGCCGCCTCGGCCAGGTCGGGCAGGCCGTGCAGTCCGGGCAGCGGGCCTCGGGCATCCGGCGCGTCCTGTCCCCGCAGGACCTCCAGCGTGGTCCGCAGTTCGCCGCGCGCGCTCCGGCAGGTCTCGGCGATGTCGTCGAGGGCCTTGGCGACGGCGGCCCGGTCCAGACGCTCGGGGTCGGCGGTCAGGACGTGGGCGGCGACGGAGGTCTGCACGCCGATGAGGGTGATGCTGTGCGCGAGCAGGTCGTGCAGGTCCCGCGCGACGCGCAGGCGTTCCTCGGCGACGCGGCGCCGGGCCTCCTCCTCACGGGTGCGTTCGGCGCGCTCGGCGCGTTCGACGATGGAGGCGACGTAGTGCCGGTAGAAGCGGACGTCGATGCCGCAGAACAGGACCGCGACGACCCAGCCGGTGATCCGGAGCAGCTCGACCATGCCGTCGGGGTTGGTGACGGCGTTCATGGACAGCCCCACGCCGATGACTGCGAAGCCGACGACCAGGGTGCGGCGCACCGTGCCGGTCGCCGCGAGTGTGTAGAGGGCCGTCATGGTCGCGGGGCCGGGCGCGGAGTGGTTGTAGTCGAGGGCGTGAAAGGCGGCGACCGGAGCGGCCACCAGGCAGAGCACCAGCAGGGGACGGTGCCTGCGCCGCACGAGCGGCACGTGGGCGACGAGCAGCAGCGTCCAACCCACCGCGTCCGGGCGACGGCCCTCGTCGGTGAGCAGCGCGACACAGGCCGCCGCCGCGGCGAGGAACACGGCGAGCACGGCGTCGTTGCGGTCCCGGTGCGGGGCGGTGAGCGGGTCGCGGTTGATCGCGGCCATGATCCGCTCACCGGGGCGGGACGGCCGGGACGCCGCCGGAGTCGTTGCCTGCACGCGGCCATCCTCCTTGACGGACGCGCCCCTCCGGGAGAGGAGGGGCGCACTCCGGTCGTCGGGCACCTCAGACACCGGCGGGCTCTCGCTCCGCCGCCGGCAGGGGCTCCCCCTCGGGCGCCCGGGACAGGCGGCCCGGCCACCACACCCGGCGCCGCAGGACGACGCTCGCGCTGGTGACCAGGTAGGTGCGGACCAGGAAGGTGTCGAGGAGGACACCGACCGCGATGACGAAGCCCAGCTCGACGAGTTGCACCATCGGCATGTTGGTGAGCACCCCGAAGGTGGCCGCGAGGACGAGTCCGGCGGAGGCGATGACACCGCCCGTGGCACGCAGCGCGGTGAGCGCGGCCCGCGTGGGTTCGGCGCCCCGCAGGGACTCCTCGCGCATGCGGTGCATCAGGAAGATGCCGTAGTCGACGCCCAGTGCCACCAGGAAGACGAAGGACAGCAGGCCCAGGCCCGGATCGGTGCCCTCGAAGCCGAAGAGGGGCCCGAAGACCAGCCCTCCGATGCCGAGGGCCGCACCCCACACGGCGACGACGGCGGCGACCAGGATCAGCGGCGCGACCAGTGACCGCAGGAGGGCCGCGAGGATCAGCAGCACCGAGAGCAGCACGATCGGTACGACGACGACGGTGTCCCGGGCGCTGGTGTCCTCCAGGTCGATCTGCTGGGCGCTGGGGCCGCCGACGTAGGAGCCGTCGAGTGCGTCGCGCAGGGCGTCGATGGTGGCGGTCTCGGCCGCCGACTGGGGCGGTGCGGAGGCCAGTACGGTCAGTTCGGTCCAGCCTTGGCCGGTGCGGCCCCGCTCGGCGCTCTTGACGCCTCGGGTGTCGCGGGCCTCGGCGAGCGCGGCGTCGGCGCGGTCGGTGGGGGCGATGACGGTGATGGGCTGGGTGCCGCGCTCCGGGTAGGCGGCGGCGAGGGTCTCCATGGCGGCGATCGCCTCGGGCCTGGTGGTGAAGGTGTCCTCCTGCTTGAGGGAGCCGGGGAGATTGAACGACCCGAGGGCGAGTGCGCCCAGGAGCACGGCGCCGCCGACGAGGACGGCGCGGGGCCGGCGTTCGGCGGAACTGCCCATCGCGGTGAACAGCGACCTGCGGGCCTTGGGGGTGCTGCCGTAGCGGGGTACGAGCGGCCAGAAGACGCGGCGGCCGAGCAGGACCAGGATCGCCGGGAGCAGCGTGAGCATGGCGGCCAGGGCGCACAGCACGCCGACGGTGCCGAGCGGGCCCATGCCGCGGCTGGAGTTGAGGTCGGCGGCGAGCAGGCAGAGCAGTCCGGCGGCGACGGTGCCGGAGGAGGCGAGCACGGCGGGGCCGCAGCCGCGCAGGGCGGCGACCATGGCGTCGTAGGGGCGTTCGATACGGCGCAGTTCCTCGCGGTAGCGGGAGACGAGCAGCAGCGCGTAGTCGGTGCCGACGCCGAAGACGAGGATGGTCATGATGCCGGCGCTCTGGCCGGAGACCGAGGTGCCGAACCACTGGTTGAGGCCGTAGGCGACTCCCATGGAGAGGTAGTCGGCGATTCCGGCGACGGCGAGCGGGACGAGCCACAGGAAGGGGCTGCGGTAGATGAGGATCAGCAGGAGGGCGACGACGGCCGCGGTGGTGTAGAGCAGCGGGCCGTCGAGGGAGTTGTAGACCTCGCCGGCGTCGGTGGCCAGTGCGCCCGCGCCACCGACCTCCGCGCTCAGCCCGTCGCCGCCCTCGGCGACGTCCCGTACGGCGTTGACCAGTGCGTCGCGGGCCTCCTCGTCCTGGCCGGGCTCGGTGGAGGCGACCGGGTACATGAGGGTGGTGCCGTCCTTGGACGGGATGGCCTCCGGGCGGTCGGTCAGCGGGTGCGCGCCCGCGATCTCGGCGATCTGGTCGGCGGCGGTGGCCTTGTCGGCGGCGGTCAGTCCGGTGTCGCGGTGGTAGACGACGACCATCTCGGTGGCCTCGCCGCCCGGCAGCCGGTCCTGGATCTTCGCGACCTGGGTCGAGTCGGCGCTCGCCGGCAGGTAGTCGACGGCGCGGTCCTGCTGCACGTCGGACAGTTTCGACGCGAACGGCGAGGCGATCGCCAGGACGGCGATCCAGAGTCCGAGCACCAGCCAGGGCACGGCCCGCCGCCGTGTCCCGCCGGCTCCCCCGCCCGTTGTTCCTCGTGTCCTTGCTGCCCCCATGTGACGGGCTCCCCTCCGGTCGGATGTCTGGTCTGTCCGTCTCCAGACTTCCGGTGGCGGGGCGTCGGCACGTCGGGCGCGAGGGCGATCCGGCCGTTACTGCACGGGGTGACGCGGGGCCGCCCCTACTCCCCGGGGAGTACCCGGGGCGGGGCGCCGGTCAGGCGCGGTCGACCATCCAGTTGCCGTCCTCCTCGGCGTCGACCCGCACTTCCAGTTCGCGCAGGCCCATGCCCGCGTCCCAGAGTTCCTTGAAGCGCTTCATGCGGTCCCGTACGTACTCCTGGCGCGCGGTGAGCCGGGTGCGGACGTTGACGTCGCGCAGGTCCTGCTCGACCTCGAACGACACCTCCTCGTCGTAGAGGATGAAGTCGTTGGTGGTGCCGCGCTGGAGGTGCGGGGGCAGTTCGGGCAGGACGGCCACGCGTACGTCGATACGCCGCAGTTCCTGCTCCTCGCACAGCCGCAGCAGCCGGTCGTCGAGCTCGCGCGCGCTCTCCAGCAGGAACAGCCGGCGTACCGACACGCCCTGTTCGTCGATCGCCGCCTGCTGGGCGTCGAGGTAGCGGCCCGCGGGTTCGCTGGTCCAGAAGTCCCGGTCGACGGAGGTGCTGGTGGCGCAGATGGACTGCTCGGCGGCGCGGGTGAGGGTGAGCATCCAGTCGTGGTTCTCACCGGGGCACTCGGCGCTCAGGTTGGTGAGGTCCGCCATGTGGCCGACGACCCGCGACATCTCCAGGTGGACGAAGGTGTGCAGGATGGAGGTGCCGGGCAGCAGGACGTCGGCGAAGCCCTTGGCCAGGTCGGGCAGGCTCTCGATGCGGACCCGGTCGAGCTGCGGGTACGGCTCGGAGGTCCCGTGGTCGACCTGGGTGACGTGTGTCTCGACCAGCTGCTTCACGTCCTCCGTGTGCCGGGTCAGGCCGGTTTTCAGCTCGTCGTCGTACCGGTTGAGGCCGTCCCGTACAGCGGCGCTGTTCTCGGCCAGCGCGTTCTCCGTCCGGCGGGTGTGTTCTTCCACCCGGCGGGTGTGTTCCTCCAGCCGGCGGGTGTGTTCCTCCAGCCGCGGGGGGTGTTGCTCCTGCCGCGGGGGGTCCGGTCGCGGGGCCAGGCCGAGGATGTACTGGACGAGTACCGCGGCGCCGGCGCAGAGAACGGCGGCCGTGAACTGCCGCAGCGTTCCGTCGTCGGGGCCGAGCAGCGCGGTGACGCTCCAGAAGAGGGCGCCGACGACCAGGGCGACCAGCAGCGTGCGCGCCCATGGGGACTCCCCCCTCGGGTCGGCCGGGTTCGTGGTGCGGACCGGGTCGTCGGACTGGGGTGACTGTGCCGTGCTCATCTCGCTTCTCCCCCCGTTGGGATACGCGTCGGATCGGGGTGCGGGGATGTGCGTGGGAGGCGCCGGCGCCCGGTCAGGGGACCGGTTCCACCTCCCGGTGGGGTGCGGGGATGGCGTGCAGGGTGAGCTGGTCGCGGATGCGCTGCACCAGTGCCTGCCACTGCCGGGTGAAGCCGGGCCGCTCTTCCAGCGGATCCCACAGCGGGGCCAGTCCACTGGCCACCCTGGCCCGGGGCATCCACAGGTGCAGCAGGTGGTCGACGGCCGGCCGCAGCGTTCGGACGACGGCGGTGGCGTCCTCGGCGGCTCCGGTGCCCAGGCGGAGGCCGTCGAGCATGCGGACGACGGTGGTGAGCAGCCAGTCGTGCAGGGCGAGGTCGTCGCAGAGCGCGGCGAGGTCGGTGCCGGGGGTGCCTTCGGGCACCCGGAGCCGCACGGTGCGCAGTTCGTCCTCGGCGAGGGTGAACCGCTCGATGGACGGGCCGCCGCCCGCGACCGCGGGGAGGGCGACCCAGCGCAGCCGGGTGGGACGGGACCGGAAGGGCGGGCGCTGGTCGAGCAGGGGGTGGCGCAGCAGCCGGGTGAGCAGCCCGTCGGCGATCAGGCCGACGTCGAGGTCGCCGTGGCGTCCGCCGCCGAGCACGCCCTGGGCGACCGCCTCGGCGGGCAGCTTCCCGAGCGGCTCGACCACGCCGGGGCGTACCAGGTACTCGCCCCACGGCCGTCGCTGGTCGGGGCCGGTGGCGGGGACGCGGAAGTGGGCGGAGGTCTGCAGGACGCGCCCCTCGGTGAGCGCGGCGTGTGCGGTGACGGTACCGACCGCGCGGATCCGGGCGCCGTTGGAGCTGGGCAGCGGGCAGTCGACGCCGGTGAGGGTGTCGGGGGAACGCGCGTAGAGACCGGGACGCTCCGAGAGCAGGACGCGTTCGTCGGCGCGCAGGGCCAGGAGCTGGGCGGCGGCGCGGATGTCGAGGGCCTGCCGGGCGGGCAGCAGACAGGTGCGGATCTCGCCGCAGGCGACTACGGCGCGCGGTGTGCTCTCCCCCGGGCCCATGTCACAGCCCCGCGTAGTAGACGTAGGAGACGCGGTCGGCGACCGAGTCCGGGACGGCGGTGCGCTCGCGCCCGGAGCGTTCGGCGACCTGTGCCAGCGCGCCCGGATCCACCTCGATCTGGTCGAGGATCACGCGGACGGCGTGTTCGACGGGGAGGAACCGGGTGGGCAGGACCGAGCAGGTCCGGTAGGCGGCGAAGGGGTCCGCCCGGGGGTTGAGCCGGAGCAGGGAGGGCAGTTCGTCCCAGGTCTCGGGGAAGCCGGTGGCGGTGTGCGGCTGGGGGACGAGGACCGCCTCGCCCTCGTTGCGCAGCAGTCCGAGCCGGGCGAGCTGCCACACGGCGGCGAGGAAGGGGCAGGACCAGGTGCGGTGCCCGTCGGCGTCGTCGCTCCACATCTCGACGTCGAGGAAGACGGAGTGGCGGCGGGCCGCGGTCTCCTGGGGCGGCTGCCAGGCGGCGGCCCGTTTCATCGCCTGCGGGGCGCGGGCGACGGGGCTGCGCTCGCCGTTGGCCAGCCAGCCGGTCTGCGCGGCGGGCGGGCGCAGACCGTAGCTGCCGGGTGGCGGCGACTCGACGATGCGGCCGGCCACCGCCTCGGCGACGGGCACCTTGCCGGTGGTGGCGCAGCCGGACTCGCGGGCCAGGTAGTCGACGGTCAGCCCGGCCCGCTCGGCCTCGGCGAGGAGCACGGGGACGACTTCGGCGGGGGTGGAGAAGCGGGTGAAGTAGTCGTCGATCAGAAAACAGGTGCTGATCCGGGCACGTTTGCCGCCGGTCCGGACGGTGGCGGCGGTGCGTGCCGCCTCCGCCCAGGGGCGTACTTCGGTGAAGTGCCGGCGCAGCCGTTCGGGCCCGGCCTCGAAGTCCTCCATGTAGAGGTGCCCCAGCTCCAGCGAGAGGTGGGCCAGCGGCACCGACTGGGTGCGCGGCTCGGCGGCGGTCTCGCGGAACACCGCGTCCGTCATGGCCGCCCCCGGTGCGAGTCGTCCGTCATGGCCGCCCCCAGTGCGAGTCGTCCGTCAGGCGCCTGGCGATCTCCTCCAGCGCCTCCAGGGTTTCCTTGTTGGCGATCTGAGTGGAGAGCACGTCCTCTTCGGTGATCAGCTGCTCACGCCACTGCAGTATGGGCTCCAGCGGCACGATGCCGAGGACCACGCTGTCGCCGATGCCCTGTTCGGCGGCGAGCCGGCGCAGCGCCTCGTCGCAGGCCAGCATCCAGGCGGCCTGGGCTGGTGTGCCCTGGGACCACAGGGGCGACTCGGGGTCGGGTACGGCGGCCCGCACGAAGCGGATGGCGGCGCGCAGGGCCTCCTCGTCGTGCCCGCGTTCGACTCCGCCGCCGATGATGCCGTGGTCCTTGTGGACCAGTCCGGAGGCGGCGATCACGTGCTGCCGGGTCCAGCGGTGGAAGACGAGCCAGCGGAAGGGGACGTTGCGCATCCGGGGGTGGGCGGTCGCCGCGAGGACCATGTCGACGGCGTAGCTGCGGCCGGCGCTGAGGTCGACGACGGTGAGGTCGAACTCGCCGTTGAGCCGCAGCAGCAGGTCGATGCACCGCTCGAGGGCTTCCTCGCCGGTGGCGAACTCGCCGCCGCCGATGTCGCCGGGGAACAGCACCAGGCGGCCGGACTGGTTCGGACGGGCCCGCAGCAAGGGGTGCTCGGTCTGCCGCCAGACGTCGATCCTGGCCGGTTCGGCCGTCTCGCCCTCCAGGTAGGAGTGGAGGCCGCGCTGGTCGGTGCCGCGCATCGCGCCGGGGACGTCGAAGACGGCGGCGGCCGTGGGCGAGCCGAAGTCGAAGTCCACGTACGCCACGTGGTCGCCGGCGAGGGCGCGCTGGTAGGCCAGGTTGGCGCTGGTCACCGAGCGTCCGGTGCCTCCCTTGTCGGAGGCGGCGAAGACGAACACGCTCACACCTCCTGCGCGGCGGCGCCCCTGGCCTGGGCCAGGGTGTCGAGTTCCTGGAGCACGGGCAGGGCCAGTGCGAAGGCGGTGGCGGGCCGGTCGTCGACCAGGCTGCGGGCGTGGTCGAGACGGCTTTCGACGCTCCGCATGGCCCGGGCTCTGCTGCCGTCGGCGGCCGCGGCGGCCTCCAGCTGCTCCCTGCCGAACAGGTGAGTGGCCTCGCTGAGCAGTTCGCGGGCGAGGTCTGCGAGTTCGGGGCTGCGGATGGGCTGCTGCTCGTACAGGTTACGGGCGGCGACGAGGCATTCGGTGACGCGCTCGGTGATGCTCCAGGACATGCGTGTCCCGACGTCGTGCGCCTCGGGGTAGACGGCCCGGACGTTGTCCCAGAGGCCGGCGCCGTCGTCGTCCTCCGCGATCCGCCGTGACCACAGGTGCTCGAAGGTCTGCTCGGCGAGGCGCAGCAGACGGTCCTGTGCGCCGATGTTCCGGGAGAGCTCGGCGAGCTGGATGGTCCGCTTGAGGAGCTGCGCCGAGAAGTCGGGCATCCGCCACAGGAGGAGTCCACCGGAGCGCTCGGATCCGGCGAGGGGCATGGTGACGCCGGGGTTGTGGAGCCGGATGACGGGGTCGTTCCTGGTCATCCGGCTGGTGACACGGCCGCGGTCGGCGAGGCGCTCCATGACGGCGACGGTGCGGGTGAGGTCGTCGTCGGTGGCCTTCCGGCGGACCAGGTCGTGGACGAGGATGGCCGCGACGGTGAGGGAGAAGTACTCGGACTCCAGCCGGAGTCCGGTGGTCTGCCAGGGCAGGTCCTCCAGGGGCCAGCGCTCGGTGCCGAAGCGGGCGATGGCCGACCAGTACTGCTGGCTCAGCTCCCAGCGCAGCCGCAGTGCCTCGGCGAGTTTCTGCTGGTCGGCGTCGAGCAGACCGAGGGTCAGGGTGCGGTCGGAGAACAGGTCCTGGATACCGTCCAGGGCGACCACGGTGAAGTACACGTAGGGCAGCCGGTCGGCGAGGCCGTCGGGCTGGCCGGGGACCTGCACGTTCAGGTCGGTGATCTTCGGTGCGTCCTGCACGACGCCCCAGGCCCAGCCGCACTCGAAGAGCTGGCTCTCGTCGCGGATGCCCTCGTCGACCTCGATGCCGCGGCTGAGGCTCTCGATGATGGTGGCGCGCAGGGGACGTAACCTGCGGGAGAACTGCTGGAGGACGAGCCGGTCGGACTGCCTGCTCTGTCCGATGACCTGGATCAGCCGGTGGCCCTGTTCCGACTCGGCGTCGAAGACGTTGACGGTGAAGGAGCGCAGCAGGCTGATCATCGCGGCGGTCAGCCGGGCGTTGGTGGCTTCTCTCAGCTCGGTGATCGCCTTGCGCATCTCCGGGCGGGTCGTGGTGCCCTCGTAGACCTTGAGGAAACCGAGGGTGGCGAGGCAGAGCGTGACGGACATGGAGTAGGAGTCGACCACGCCCAGCTGGCCCTGCTCGTGCGTCACCTTCTCCTCGGGGGTGCCGGGGCGGAAGTAGTGCCCGCCGGCGAAGGTGGGGCTGTCGTCCGTCCCGGTGTGGGTACGCATGAACTGGGTCAGCGCGGTCACCAGGTTGGGCGGGATCTCCAGCCGGCTGCCGACCCGGTCGAGCGCGCGCAGGACGTCACGTTCGGTGGTGTCCGGCTGGTCGAGACGGAAGGCGGGGACCTCGGTGGCCGGGTAGAGCAGACAGAGCAGGCGTTCGGCGTCCGCGACGCTGCTCAGCCGGTCGGCGTCCCCCTGGACGAGTTTCCCGTCCTCGAACGCGTGACGGGCCATGGCCTGCCAGATGTCCAGCAGATGCTGGCGTGGCTTGATCTGCATTCCCGCACCCCTCGTACAGATCTCGTTGCCCTGTGTTCAGCATGGTCCCCGTTCTCAGGGGGTGGCAATCTCCGAATTGCGCCGCCCCAGGGCGAGGAGGATTCCCTCGTGTCCCGGCCGCACCATGTGGTGCAGATCGTGGATCTCCAGCTCACCCGTGAACGGTTCCAGGCTCTCCCTGACCCGGTCCTCGTTCACCCGGTAGGCCGGGTAGTCGTGTTCGCCGACGCGATAGCCGACCGACTCCTTCATGAACGCGGCGGCGAACGGCGCCCCTTCACTGAGCGCGTTCATGAAGCACCGCACGCCCCGGTGGAACTCCTCGGGGCACTCGGACATCGAGTCGGCGACGAAGAACATCGTCCCGATGTCCCAGCGACGGTGTCCGTCCAGGTCGAACAGGTTGCCCCGTTCCACTCTGGCGACCTCGCCGAACCGTGCCCTCGGCTCGATCGCGCCGTAGGCGGGGGCGCCCCGGAGCTCCTCCCAGAACGCGTCCCACGCCGTGTCGTAACTCCCGGAGGAGACCTGCCTCTCCAGATACGCGACGTTCGGACGCGCGTACTCGAGCAGGAGCACCTTCTCGCACCACGGCAGCATGGACAGCGCGGGATAGAGGTTCGCGCCCGCGCCGACATCGACACCGCGCACCGAGTTCGGCACGCCGGAGGCGAAAGAGCGGCTGAAGTAGTCGCGCATCAACCGGACGATCAGCAGATCGACTTCGAGCGGCGTCCGGTAGTTGTTGTCGACGTACACCTCTGGATCGAACTTCGACCACGGTGCGTCGGCGTTACGATCCATAGTCACCCTGCCACGTTCCATTCGAAATCCCGACCGGGCCCTGTGCCGTGTGCGCGGGCCCGTGGACGCCGTCCGACGAGGGAAGCGTCTTCTTTGCTCGCACGGTAGGCCACCAGGGCACTCCGAGACAGCCGGGAACCCGCCAGTCCGCAACCGCCGGGCGCACGTCGGGCGCACCGTGGCACACCCGAACTCGCCCTTGCACGACGTTAGTTGGACGCTCACTGTAGCGAGAGGGAGTCACTGCCCGCCACACGTGGCGTCATTCCATCGTGTGTATGGCGGCAGTGCTGTCCGCGTTGACGTCCGCACGTCCCGAGTTGGGGGTGGCATGACCGCCGAACCGCTGGAACGCTCCTTGGACCGCCACGAGCAACGTACGGTGCCGGCCCCGTACCCGGACACCCTGCCACCGGTCCTGCGGACGGCACGCGACTCCGACCTGTCCGAACTGCGGCGGCTCGACGAGGAGGTCTTCCAGGACGTCTCCTATCCCGGCTTCCTCCTGCGCCAGCTCTTCGACATGTACGAGGAACACTTCCTGGTCCTCGACGACGGCGCGGGCCGGCTGCGCGGCTACGTCCTGGCCGCCACCAGGGCGCTCGGCCAGGACAGCTGGATACTCGGTCTGTGCGTCACCCAGGACCGCCGTCGGCACGGGCTGGGCCGGGAGCTGATGACGGAGGTCCTGAGCCGGTTGCGCCGGGACGGCATAGAAGTGGTCCGCCTCACCGTGGAGCCCGCCAACGTCGCCGCCATCCTGCTCTACCGCTCCCTGGGCTTCCGTCCCGAGGACCCCGACGCCGGTCTGCGCCGGGACTACTTCGGCCCGGGGATGGACCGCCAGATCATGCGCCTGGACCTTCCGGGCCGGGCGGACCGGGGGCCAGGGGGCTGAGGGCCAGGGGGCTGAGGGCCAGGGGGCTGACGGGCAGGAGCGCCGGGGGCCGGGAGCGCCGAAGGCCAGCAGCGCCGAAGGCCGGGAGCGCCTTCCCGGGCCGGGAGAGCAGAAGGCTAGGAAGGCGTGCCCGCCGAGTGCAGGAGGCGGGTCACGTCGGCGGAGCAGAGGGTGAGGGCCGCGCCGACCGTCGCCAGGGCGTCGCGTTCGGCGGAGGTGTAGGGGCCGTCGGCCAGGGCGATGCGGGCGCCCTGGAGGAGGATCGACTCGCGGCCGACTGCGGCGAGGTGCGGGGCCAGCGGGTCCAGCGCCTCGTGCAGTTCTATGACCAGGCCGGGCACACAGGGCTCCCCGTGGACCCGGCCGGTGTCCGCCTCCAGGGCCTCGACCAGCGCGTTCAGCCGGTCCTCGTCGCAGTCCTCGTAACCGGCCGCGCGCACCGCGACGGCCGCCGTCTCCAGCGACGTACGGGAGCAGGTACCGCCCGCGGCCAGGACCGCGAGGGCGACCGTGTGGACGGCGTCGCGGAGCATCGCGGAGAAGCGGGTGGTGGTCGGGTGGTCGAGGACGTCGGTGCCGTAGTGGCGGCGGCAGGCCGCGCACTCGACGGTCGGCGCGGACTCACCGCGCGGCAGCACGGGCACGCCGAGCAGGGTGAAGCGGCGTCGGCCGGTGAGCCGCTGGTAGTTGCGGTCGCCTCCGCAGCCGGGGCAGAAGAACTCGCCGTCGCCGGCGGGTGTCCACGCGGTGCGTGTGCCCAGGATGCGCGGCAGCCGGGCAGCTCGGCCGTTTCGTCCCCGTCCAGGCAGCACGTCGCACCTCCGTAACGGCGCGACAGCATCGTCGCGCTTGCGTGATGTTAGCCACATCACCGACGCGGAGTCAGTACCCGGGAAGAGACCTTTCCGTGACCTGCCCGGATATATGGCCGGTATATGACGGGGCCCCGCCCGCCGTCTTCCGGCGAGGGGGGCCCCGAACCGCTGATTCGGCTGGTCAGCGAGCCGCTCGGTTGACGGCGGAGACGACCGCCTTCAGCGAGGCCCGCGTGGTGTTCGCGTCGATTCCGATCCCCCACAGCACCTTGTCGCCGATGGCGCACTCGATGTAGGACGCGGCCTGCGCCGAGGCGCCCTCGCTCATCGTGTGCTCCTGGTAGTCCAGCAGGCGTACGTCGATGCCGACGCCCTGCAGCGCGTGGAAGAACGCCGAGATCGGGCCGTTGCCGGTGCCGACCAGAGTGGTCTCCACCCCGTCGACCGTGGCGTCGACGGTGAGGGTGTCGATGCCGTCGCGGTCGGTCGTGGTCTGGCCGTTGGCGACCTGGATGCGGCCCCAGGGGTTGTCCGGGTTGGGCAGGTACTCGTCCTGGAAGACGTCCCGAATCGCCGTCGGGGTGATCTCGCCGCCCTCGGCGTCCGTCTTGGCCTGGATCAGTTTGGAGAACTCGATCTGCATCCGGCGCGGCAGGTCCAGCTTGTGGTCGTTCTTCAGGACGTAGGCGATACCGCCCTTGCCGGACTGCGAGTTGACGCGGATGACCGCCTCGTAGGAGCGGCCGACGTCCTTGGGGTCGATCGGCAGGTACGGGACCGCCCACTCGATGTCGTCGACGGTGACGCCCCTGGCCTTCGCGTCGGCCTCCATGGCGTCGAAGCCCTTCTTGATGGCGTCCTGGTGGGAGCCGGAGAAGGACGTGTAGACCAGGTCGCCCACGTACGGGTGGCGCGGGTGGACCTCCATCTGGTTGCAGTACTCCCACGTGCGACGGATCTCGTCGATGTCGGAGAAGTCGATCTGCGGGTCGACGCCCTGGGAGAACAGGTTCATGCCCAGGGTGACCAGGTCGACGTTGCCGGTACGCTCGCCCTGCCCGAACAGGCAGCCCTCGACGCGGTCGGCGCCGGCCATGACCGCCAGCTCGGCCGCCGCCACCGCCGTACCGCGGTCGTTGTGCGGGTGGGCGGACAGCACCACGTGCTCGCGACGGGAGAGGTTGCGGTGCATCCACTCGAAGCGGTCCGCGTGCGTGGCGGGGGTGGAACGCTCCACGGTGGCGGGCAGGTTGAGGATGATCTCGCGACCGGGGCCGGGCTGGTAGGTGTCCATCACCGCCTCGCAGACCTCCAGGGCGAAGTCCAGCTCGGTGTCGGTGAAGATCTCGGGGCTGTACTGGTAGCCGAACTCCGTCTCGGGGCCCAGCAGTTTCTCGGCGTACTCCATGACCAGCCGGGTGCCGTCGACGGCGATCTGCTTGATGTCGTCCCTGGAACCGCGGAAGACGACACGGCGGAAGACCGGCGCGGTGGCGTTGTACAGGTGGACGGTGGCCCGCCGGGCGCCCTGCAGGGACTCCACCGTGCGCTCGATCAGGTCCTCGCGGGCCTGGGTCAGTACGGAGATCGTCACGTCGTCCGGGACGGCGTCCGGGTCCTCGATGATCGAGCGCACGAAATCGAAGTCGGTCTGGCCGGAGGCCGGGAAGCCGACCTCGATCTCCTTGTAGCCCATCTTGACCAGCAGGTCGAACATCGCACGCTTACGGGCGGGCGACATGGGGTCGATCAGCGCCTGGTTGCCGTCGCGCAGGTCGGTGGAGAGCCAGCGGGGGGCGGTGGTGATCCGCCGGTTCGGCCAGGTGCGGTCGGTGATGTCCACCTGCTCGTACCCGCGGTACTTGGCGGTCGGCATGGAACTGGGCTGCTGGCGGTTGGCCATGATGGCGTGGGCTCCTCGTGATGTCCGCGGTGTGCGGCACGTCCGCGACGTCCGCGACGTCCGCGTGTTCCGGAAGGACGGCCGACGGCACCACCAAGCTCCGCGGGGAGGGAGTCGGCCTTCTACAGGCCCTCGCCGCGGCAGCTAAGGAGAAGCAGCCCGAATCGCATGGTGCCCAGCACCCTAGCCGAGTCACGCGGGTCACGCGGGTCCGTATCAGTATGCGGGACCGCGGGGAGAACCGGGATAAAGAGTGCCGTATACCACTTGCGAGCGGCCGACGGGCCGCCTCGGCGCCGCATTTCACCAATCATGGTTGCAGATGGTGACAGTCGCGTCACGGAGTGCGATGGTTTTGGGCATGACGACACCCGGGGGCTTCGAGCCCGTCTTCTGCACCATCGTGCCGCCCCACGTCCTCGACAAGCTCGCCGAGCAGGCGGACCCCGTGCTCTCCGGGCCCGCCCGCCGGACCCTCCAGCGCGACGCCTTCGAGCGCACCCACCGCTCGCTGACCACGGTCATCGGCGCCCCCGCCGTCGCCCCGCGCGCCGGCGACGAACCCGAGAAGCCCCAGCGCACGATCTACGACGCCCGGCACGGCACCGACCTGCCGGGCAAGAAGGTGCGCGGCGAGGGCGAGGAGCCCGGCAAGGACGCCACCGTGAACCGCGCCTACGCGGCACTCGGCGCCACCTTCGAGCACTTCCTCAAGGTCTACGGGCGCAACTCCATCGACGGCGCCGGGATGCCGCTGGACGCCACCGTGCACTACGACCGCGAGTACAACAACGCCTTCTGGAACGGCGAGCAGATGGTCTTCGGCGACGGGGACGGGGAGATCTTCCTCGACTTCACCATCCCCCTCGACGTGATCGGCCACGAGCTGACCCACGGCGTGATCCAGCACACCGCCAACCTGACCTACTACGGCCAGCCGGGCGCCCTCAACGAGTCGGTGGCCGACGTCTTCGGCGCCCTCATCAAGCAGTACTCGCTCGGCCAGAGTGCCACCGAGGCCGACTGGCTGATCGGCGCCGGGCTGCTCGCCCCGCGCGTGACGGGTGTGGCGCTGCGCTCCATGAAGGCGCCGGGCACGGCGTACGACGACGACGTCCTCGGCAAGGACCCGCAGCCCGCGACGATGGACGACTACGTGCGCACCGGCCGCGACAACGGCGGCGTCCACATCAACTCCGGCATCCCCAACCACGCCTTCTACCTCTTCGCCACCGAGCTCGGCGGCAACGCCTGGGAGCGTGCCGGACAGGTCTGGTACGACGTGCTGACCGGCGGCGAGGTGGCGCAGGACGCGTCGTTCGCGGACTTCGCGACACTGACCGTGAAGGCCGCCCGGGCGCGCTACGGCGACGCCGACGAACTGGAGGCGGTGGGCAAGGCCTGGGAGCAGGTCGGGGTGCGCACACCGTAGTTCCGTACTAGACACGGACCCATGCGGATTCAGGTGAGGCGCACAGGAGGCTTCGCGGGCATCGAACGCCACGCGGAGGTCGACACCGCGGGACGCCCCGACGCGGCCGAGTGGCACGCCCTGGCGGAGCGGGCGGTCGCCGACGGGCGGACCACGCGGCCCGTCGGGGTGCCGGACGGGTTCAGCTACCAGATCACCGTGGACGGCAGGACGGTGTACGCCGCCGACCCCCGGCTGACGGACGAACAGCGGCGGCTGATCTCGCGGGTACTGAAGGAGGGTGCGTAACGGCGCTGCGGACGCGTAACGGCACTGTCGCGCAAGGGCGTTGACTTTCCTGACCGGCGGTACGGATGATCCGCGCATGGCGACCGATCCGAGCGCGAGCGCCCCGAGCGGGGCCGACCGGGGCACGGTGACGCACCCGGTGCCCCGGTTCCCGGACGGCTTCCTGTGGGGCGTGTCCACCTCGGCGCACCAGATCGAGGGCGCGGCCGAGCTGCGGAAGCCGTCCGTCTGGGACGTCTTCGCGTCCGAGCCGGGACGGATCAGGGACGGCTCGACGGCGGCGGTGGCCTGCGACCACTTCCACCGCTACCGCGAGGACGTGGCACTCCTCGCGGACCTGGGCGTGGACGCGTACCGCTTCTCGGTCTCCTGGCCGCGGGTGGACTCCCCCGGCGGCCTCGGCTTCTACGACCGTCTGGTCGACGAGCTGTGCGCGGCGGGCGTCCGACCGGTGCCGACGCTCTTCCACTGGGACCTGCCGGCGGACCTGGACTGGCTGGACCGGGACACGGCGCCGCGCTTCGCCGAGTACGTGTCGGTGGTCGCGGACCGGCTCGGCGACCGCGTCGGCAAGTGGATCACCCTCAACGAGCCCGCCGAGCACACCCTGCTGGGCCACGCCGTCGGCGCGCACGCCCCCGGCCGAAAGCTGCTGTTCGACGCCCTCCCGGTGGCCCACCACCAGCTCCTCGCCCACGGCCTGGCGGTGCGGGCCCTGCGCGCGTGCGGCGCCACGGACGTCGGGATCTCCAACTCGCACGGGCCGACCTGGCCGGCCTCCGACGGCCCGGCCGACCGGGAGGCGGCGGACTTCTACGACCTCCTCCTGAACCGGCTGTTCTCCGACCCCGTGCTCACCGGGCGGTATCCGGACGGCATCGCTGAGCTGATGCCGGGCGGCTCCAGGCGGACCGACGCCGACCTGGAGGTCGTCGCCGAGCCACTGGACTGGTACGGGGTGAACTACTACGCGCCGACGCGGGTGGGCGCCCCTCGGGGCGCGACGACCGAGTCCGGAGGCCTGACGCTCCCGGCGGAACTGCCCTTCTCCGTGCGCGAGATCGAGGGACGGCCGCTGACCGACTACGGCTGGCCCGTCGTCCCCGAGGGGCTGACGGAGCTGCTCACGGGCTTGCGCGACCGCTACGGCGACCGGCTCCCGCCGATCGTCATCACCGAGAACGGCTGCTCCTACGAGGGGCTCGACGACCGGGACCGCATCGCCTACCTCGACGGGCACGTCCGCGCCCTGCACCGGGCGGTGGAGGCGGGTGCGGACGTGCGCGGCTACTTCGTGTGGTCGCTGCTGGACAACTTCGAGTGGGCCGAGGGATACGCGCGCCGGTTCGGGCTGGTGCACGTCGACTTCGAGACGCACCGGCGCACGCCCAAGGCGTCGTACGGCTGGTTCCGGGATGTGATCCGCGCACAACGGTGAGTAGCGCCCAAGCGCGCGGGCCGGACAAGCGGTGGGCACCGGTCGGATAAAAGGTCTCGGTGCTGTCGGCGGGGAGTCGTACGCTGGAGGGAGCAGACCACACCCGTCACGCGGCGGACGCCGCAGAGGAGGATGTGCAGGCCTCGAGCGCCGGCCCATGACTCAGACACCCTCAGCTCAGACCCCCGCGCGGGGACAGGCGAGAGCACAGTTCACCGTCCCCGCCCAGCACCCCATGGTGACCGTGCTGGGATCAGGCGACTCCCTGTTGCGCGTGATCGAGAAGGCCTTCCCGGCGGCCGACATCCACGTCCGGGGAAACGACATCAGCGCGGTCGGCGACACCCATGACGTCGCCCTCATACAGCGCGTGTTCGACGAGATGATGCTGGTGCTCCGCACGGGGCAGCCGATGACGGAGGACGCAGTGGAACGCTCGATCGCCATGCTCAAGGCGAGCGAGAACGGGGAGAGCGACGGCCAGGAGACCCCGGCCGAGGTGCTCACGCAGAACATCCTGTCCTCGCGCGGCCGCACGATCCGCCCCAAGACGCTGAACCAGAAGCGGTACGTCGACGCGATCGACAAGCACACCATCGTCTTCGGTATCGGCCCCGCGGGCACCGGCAAGACCTACCTGGCGATGGCCAAGGCCGTGCAGGCCCTGCAGTCCAAGCAGGTCAACCGCATCATCCTGACCCGCCCGGCGGTCGAGGCGGGCGAGCGGCTCGGCTTCCTGCCGGGCACGCTCTACGAGAAGATCGACCCGTACCTGCGCCCGTTGTACGACGCGCTGCACGACATGCTCGACCCGGACTCGATCCCGCGGCTGATGGCGGCGGGGACGATCGAGGTCGCGCCGCTGGCCTACATGCGGGGCCGCAGCCAACCGGTTTTCACGAACGTCCTGACGCCGGACGGCTGGCGTCCCATCGGCGACCTCGAGGTAGGTGACCTCGTCATCGGCTCGAACGGCGAGCCGACTCCAGTACTCGGTGTGTACCCGCAGGGCGAGCGGGACATCTACCGCGTCACTGCCCAGGACGGCTCCTGGACCCTGTGCTGCGGCGAACACCTGTGGACGGTCCGGACGGCTTCGGACAAGCGCCGGAACAAGCCGTGGCGGGTCCTGGAGACGCAGGAGATGATCGGCAACCTGCGGGCGGCGCACGCACGCCGGTACGAATTGCCGCTGCTCACAGCACCCGTGCAGTTGCCCGAGCACGAGGTTCCCATGGCCCCGTACGCGCTCGGCTTGCTGCTCGGCGACGGTTGCCTGACCGGCTCCACAACGCCCTCGTTCGCGACAGAGGATCCTGAACTGGTGCGGGCGCTGGAAGAATCGCTTCCCGGCGTGACGGCGCGGCACCGCGGCGGCCTCGACTACGCGCTCAACCGGATCAAGGCACCGGGCGACGTCATCACGCTGGAGAACCCTGTCACGGGAATACTGCGTGAGCTGGATCTGCTGCGCACACATTCCAAGTTCGTCCCGGACGACTACTTGAACAACTCGGCGGAGATCCGGCTGGCTGTGCTGCAGGGCCTGCTCGACTCCGACGGCGGCCCGGTCACACAGGCGGACCGCACATGCCGCATCCAGTACACGACGACCTCGATCCTGCTGCGTGACGACGTGATCTCGCTGGTCAGGTCGCTGGGCGGAGTGGCGTACACGCGTCGCCGCCCTGCCGAGGGCCGCAAGCCGGGCCTCGCGAAGGGCCGCGAGGTCGCTCATCGCTATGACGCCCACACCATCGACATCCGGCTCCCGGAAGGCATCGAGCCCTTCCGCCTCGCCCGCAAGCGCGACACATACCACGCGGCCGGAGGCGGCGGACGCCCGATGCGGTTCATCGACAGCATCGAACCCGCGGGGCGGGAGGAGACCGTCTGCATCCAGGTGGCGGCTGAGGACTCGCTGTACGTCACCCAGGACTACCTGCTGACGCACAACACGCTCAATGACGCCTTCATCATCCTGGACGAGGCCCAGAACACCAGCCCCGAGCAGATGAAGATGTTCCTCACCCGCCTCGGCTTCGAGTCGAAGATCGTGATCACGGGTGACGTGACGCAGGTCGACCTGCCCGGCGGGACGAAGTCCGGTCTGCGGCAGGTGCAGGAGATCCTGGAGGGCCTGGACGACGTCCATTTCTCCCGGCTGTCGTCCCAGGACGTCGTCCGGCACAAGCTGGTGGGCCGTATCGTCGACGCGTACGAGCAGTACGACAGCAGGAACGGCACCGAGAACGGCGGCCACAACGGCGGCCGTACACCGCGAGACGGTGCCAAAACCAAGGGGAAGTAGACCAGCACGACCATGTCGATCGACGTCAACAACGAGTCCGGAACCGAGGTCGACGAGCAGGCGATCCTCGACATCGCCCGCTACGCGCTCGCGCGGATGCGCATCCACCCGCTCTCCGAGCTCTCGGTGATCGTCGTGGACGCCGACGCCATGGAGCAGCTCCACATCCAGTGGATGGACCTGCCGGGTCCGACGGATGTCATGTCCTTCCCGATGGACGAGCTGCGTCCGCCGGCGAAGGACGAGGAGGAGCCGCCGCAGGGGCTGCTCGGCGACATCGTGCTCTGCCCGGAGGTCGCCGCCAGGCAGGGCACCGAGGCACCGACGCGGCACTCCATGGACGAGGAGCTCCAGTTGCTCACCGTCCACGGGGTGCTGCACCTGCTCGGTTACGACCACGAGGAGCCGGACGAGAAGGCCGAGATGTTCGGTCTGCAGGCCGCCATCGTGGACGGCTGGCGTGCGGAGAAGGGCCTGACCGGCCCGTCCCCGGCCCCGACCGTCTCATGAGCCTCCCGCTACTGGCCGGCGCGATCACCCTGGTGGTGATCGCCTGGCTCGCCGCGTGCGCGGAGGCGGGGCTCGCGAGGGTCTCCGCCTTCCGCGCGGAGGAAGCCGTACGGTCCGGACGGCGCGGCGCCGGGAAGCTCGCCCAGGTCGCGGCCGACCCGACGCGCCATCTCAACGTGGCGCTGCTGGTCCGCGTGGGCTGTGAGATGGCCGCCGCCGCGCTGGTGACGTACGCCTGTCTGAAGCAGTTCGACGGCACCGGTGAGGCGCTGGTGATCGCCATCGCGGTCATGGTGCTCGTCTCGTACGTCGCCGTCGGGGTGTCCCCGCGCACCATCGGACGCCAGCACCCGCTGAACACCGCGACCGCGGCGGCGTACGTCCTGGTGCCGCTGGACCGGATCATGGGCCCTGTCCCGTCGCTGCTCATCCTCATCGGCAACGCCCTCACCCCCGGCAAGGGCTTCCGCCGCGGCCCCTTCGCCTCCGAGGCGGAGCTGCGGGCGCTGGTCGACTACGCCGAGAAGGAGTCTCTGATCGAGGCCGAGGAGCGCCGCATGGTGCACTCGGTGTTCGAGCTGGGTGACACGCTGGTGCGGGAGGTCATGGTCCCGCGGACCGACCTCGTCGTCATCGAGCGCTACAAGACCATCCGCCAGGCCCTCACCCTCGCCCTGCGCTCGGGTTTCTCCCGGATCCCGGTCACCGGGGACAGCGAGGACGACATCGTCGGCATCGTGTACCTGAAGGACCTGGTCCGCCGGACGCACATCAGCCGGGAGGCGGAGAGCGACCTGGTCTCCACGGCGATGCGGCCGGCGTTCTTCGTGCCCGACACCAAGAACGCCGGTGACCTGCTGCGCGAGATGCAGAAGGAGCGCAACCACGTCGCCGTCGTGATCGACGAGTACGGCGGCACGGCGGGCATCGTCACCATCGAGGACATCCTGGAGGAGATCGTCGGCGAGATCACCGACGAGTACGACCGGGAGCTCCCGCCCGTCGAGGAGCTGGGCGAGGACCGTTTCCGGGTCACCGCCCGCCTCGACATCGGCGACCTGGGCGAGCTGTACGGCCTGGAGGAGTTCGACGACGAGGACGTGGAGACGGTGGGCGGTCTGCTGGCGAAGGCGCTGGGCCGGGTGCCGATCCCCGGTGCCTCGTCGATCGTGGAGCTGCCCGACGGCCGGGAGCTGCGGCTGACGGCGGAGACCGCGGCGGGCCGCCGGAACAAGATCGTGACGGTGCTGGTGGAGCCGGTGGGCGCGGTGGAGCGCGCCGAGGAGGCCGCGGCGTCGTGACCCCCGGGGAACTGCGCGACTTCTGCCTGTCCTTCAACGCCTCGGTGGAGGACTTCCCCTTCGGCCCCGAGACCTCGGTCTTCAAGGTGCTGGGGAAGATGTTCGCGCTCTCCGCGCTGGACGGGCACCCGCTCACGGTCAACCTCAAGTGCGACCCGGACGACGCGATCCGGCTGCGCGCCGGGCACCCGGGGCTCGTCGTCCCCGGTTGGCACATGAACAAGCGGCACTGGAACACGGTGACCGTGGACGGCGGGCTCCCGGACCGTGTCGTCCGGGAGCTGGTCGAGGACTCCTACGACCTGGTGGTCGCCGGACTGCCGCGCGCGGAGCGGCTCCGGCTCGACCGTCCCTGAGGAACGGGCGGGCCGCGATGCGTCCCTGAGGAACGGGCGGGCGGCGGTGCGTCCCTGAGAGCCCGGCGGGCCGTGGCGCTACGTATGCTCGCCTCATGACCGAGACTCCCGACCTCGACCCCGAGGACCGCAAGATCGTCACCCTGGCCCGCTCGGCCCGGGCCCGCAACGGCGTCCCCGAGGGCGCCGCCGTACGCGACGAGACCGGCCGTACGTACGTCGCCGGCACGGTCGCCCTGGACTCCCTCAAGCTCAGCGCCCTGCGTACGGCGGTGGCGATGGCGGTCGCCTCCGGCGCGAAGTCGCTGGAGGCGGCGGCGGTGGTGACCGAGTCCGGTTCGGCGTCGGAGGAGGACCGGGCGGCGGTCCGGGACCTGGGTGGTCCGAAGACGCCGGTGGTGGTGGCCGCGCCGGACGGCACGGTGCGTGACACGATGAGCGCGGGCTGACCCGGGCGTCGCGGGCCGGGCCGGGCGTCGCGGGCCCGGTGGGCGACCGTGGTACGGCGGGGCTCCGGGGATCAGGGACAATGGGCGCCATGAGTGTTCGTACCCAGTCATCCGAAGAGCCGGCCGAAGCTGTCCACAGGGCCGGTTTCGCCTGCTTCGTGGGCCGCCCCAACGCGGGCAAGTCCACCCTCACGAACGCTCTGGTCGGGCAGAAGGTGGCGATCACCTCGAACCGTCCGCAGACGACCCGGCACACCGTGCGGGGCATCGTGCACCGCCCGGAGGCGCAGCTGATCCTGGTGGACACCCCGGGGCTGCACAAGCCGCGCACACTGCTGGGCGAACGGCTCAACGACATCGTGCGGACGACGTGGGCCGAGGTGGACGTCATCGGTTTCTGCCTGCCCGCGAACGAGAAGCTGGGCCCCGGTGACCGCTTCATCGCCAAGGAACTGGCCGGGATCAAGAAGACCCCGAAGGTGGCGATCGTCACCAAGACCGACCTGGTGGACTCCAAGACCCTGGCCGAGCAGCTGATCGCGATCGACCAGCTCGGCCAGGAACTGGGCATCACCTGGGCGGAGATCGTCCCGGTGTCGGCCACCGGGAACCAGCAGGTGGACCTGCTCGCGGACCTGCTGACCCCGCTGCTGCCCGAGGGCCCCGCGCTCTACCCCGAGGGCGACCTGACCGACGAGCCCGAGCAGGTCATGGTCGCCGAGCTGATCCGGGAGGCCGCGCTGGAGGGCGTACGGGACGAGCTGCCGCACTCCATCGCGGTGGTCGTGGAGGAGATGCTCCCGCGCGAGGACCGCCCCGCCGACAAGCCGCTTCTGGACATCCACGCCAACGTCTACATCGAGCGCCCCAGCCAGAAGGGCATCATCATCGGCCCCAAGGGCAAGCGCCTGAAGGACGTCGGCATCAAGTCCCGCCAGCAGATCGAGGCGCTGCTCGGCACCCCGGTCTTCCTGGACCTGCACGTGAAGGTCGCCAAGGACTGGCAGCGCGATCCCAAGCAGCTGCGGCGGCTCGGTTTCTGAGCACGCTCGGATTCCGGTTCCGAGGACTCCGAGGAGTCACGGCGGTCAGGCCGGGCGGCGGAAGCCGATGGTCGGGACCGCGCGGCGCAGGGGCCAGGAGTCGGGCACGTCGGCGGGGACGAGGTCGGCCAGGAACGCGTAGCGGCGCAGGGCCGTCGGGTCCTGACGCTGGACCGACTGGACCTTGCGCCACCAGGTGGCGATCTCGCACCAGCCGGGCGCCGACAGCGAGCCGCCGAACTCCTGGACGGAGAGGGCGGCGGTCAGACCGGCGAAGGCGAGCCGGTCGGCCAGCGGCCAGTCGGCCAGGGTGCCGGTGACGAACCCGGCCACGAAGACGTCCCCGGCGCCGGTCGGGTCCAGTGCCGCCACCTCGATGGCCGGGACCTCGGCGCTCTCCCCCGTACGCCGGTCCACCGCGTACGCGCCGTCCGCGCCGAGGGTGACCACGGCGAGCGGCACGTGCTCGGTCAGGGCGTGCGCGGCGGCGCGGGGGCAGGTGGTGCCCGTGTAGCGCATGGCCTCCGCCGCGTTCGGCAGGAAGGCCTCGCAGTGCGCGAGGTCGGGCAGCCCGGCCAGGTCCCAGGCGCCGGTTTCGTCCCAGCCGACGTCGGCGAAGACACGGGTGCCGCGCGCGGCGGCCTGGGCGATCCAGGGGGCGCGGACGCCGGGTGTGAGGGAGGCGACGGCGGCTCGCGCGCGGGGCGGGCAGTCGGGGGACGGTTCCTCCGGCGGCGGTTCGTGGCCGTGGGAGACCATGGTGCGCTCCCCCTCGTACGCCATCGAGACCGTCACCGGCGAGTGCCAGCCGGGCACGGTGCGCGAGGGGGTCAGGTCGATGCCCTCGCCCTGGGCGAGGGCGTCCCAGCAGTAGTCGCCGTAGTGGTCGTCGCCGAAGGCCGCCGCCAGCGAGGTGCGCATGCCGAGCCTGGCCAGCGCGGTCGCCATGTTCGCCACGCCGCCCGGGCTGGAGCCCATCCCGCGGGCCCAGGACTCGGTACCGCGCACCGGGGCGGAGTCGAGCCCGGTGAAGATGACGTCGAGGAAGACGGTGCCGGTCAGGTACACGTCCCAGGGCGGGTCCTGGCGCGTGCGCAGCGCGGCGAGGGGATCGACGTGGGGGTGGTGGTGCGATGCCTCGTCCGGGACGTGGCGGTGCGTTCTGTCGGCGGCCGGCAGTACGGGCCTGGCGGGTACGTCGGACGCGGTGGACGCGACGGACGCGGTGGTCACGTCGGACACATCGGACGCGGTGGACGCGGTGGACGCGGTGGAGGCTGTCACGGTGCGCTCCCTGGCATGGTGCGGACCCCGCCAGTGTGCACCACGTCACCGACAACGCGGCGGTGTCCGGGCCGGTGGTGCCACGCCGAGGACGCCGACGGCCATAGCGGTACGGACGGTTACCAGCGCGGGACGGAAGGGGTGACCCACCCCGGGTCGGCCACCCGCATCGCCGCCGCGTCGTCGCGGTCCCGGAGCGTGCCGTCGTCGTCCAGCCAGCGCTGGTGCAGGAACGCCAGCCGGTCGCGGTCGAGTTCGACGCCGAGGCCGGGCGCGTCGGAGACCGTGACCCTGCCTCCGTCGAAGGTGAGCCGTTCGGTGAGCACGTCCTCGGACTGCCACGGGTAGTGGGAGTCGCAGGCGTGGTGGAGGTTCGGGACGGTGGCCGCCACGTGCGTCATGGCGGCGAGGCTGATGCCCAGGTGGGTGTTGGAGTGCATGGAGACCCCGACGCCGAAGGTGCGGCAGACGGCGGCGAGTTGCTGGGTGTTGCGCAGCCCACCCCAGTAGTGGTGGTCGGAGAGAACGACCTGTACGGCGCCCTTGGTGAACGCCTCCTGCACCTCGGCGAACGTCGTCACGCACATGTTGGTCGCCAGCGGCACCCCGGTCCTCGCGGCGACCTCCGCCATGGCCGGGGTGCCGAGCGCGGGGTCCTCCAGGTACTCCAGGACGTCCCCGATTTCCGCGGCGACCTTCAGCGACGTCTCCACGGACCAGGCGCCGTTGGGGTCGAGACGCAGCGGGTGTCCGGGGAAGGCCTCGGCGAGGGCCCTGACGGCGGCGGTCTCCTCCTCGGGCGGGAAGACGCCGCCCTTGAGCTTGAAGGAGGAGAAGCCGTAGCGGTCGGTGAAGGCGCGGGCCTGGGCGACGATCCCGGCCGGGTCGACGGCGGCGCCCCAGTCGTCCTTCTCGCTCGGCACGCCCTCGGGGTGGCCGGCCCACTTGTAGAAGAGGTACGCGCTGTACTCCACGGCGTCGCGCACCTTGCCGCCCAGCAGCGCGTGGACGGGCAGGCCGAGCGACTTGCCGAGAGCGTCCAGGCAGGCGACCTCGAAGCCCGAGACGACGGACAGGCGCAGCTTGTCGGCGGTCTGGACGCCACGCAGCCCGCCGACGTCCACTCGTCCCAGGACCCGTGAGGCGTCGACGGCGACCTCGTCGGCGAGGAGCAACAGGGCGCCCAGGTCACTGACCTGGCGGCCGACGAGTTTCCCGGCGAAGGGGCGGGCCAGTTCGAGGTACTTGGCGTCGCCGTACGTCTCGCCGACGCCGGTGATCCCGTCGGCGGTCTCCACCTCCACGATCAGGCGGGGAGTGTACGGCTGGTGGACGCCCTGCGTGTTGAGCAGGGGCGGATCGGCCACCAGGATCGGTGTGAGGCGTACGGCGGCGATGGTGAGGTCGCGGGTCACGGGGCGGCTCCTACGGGGTCGGGTCCGGCCGTGGTCAGCGGGCGGTGTCGAGACCCACGCCCCTCACCCTGTCTCCGCACCTGTGTCTGTGCCTGCGTCTGCGTATGTAGATGACATCCACGTACAGGGATGGAGGTTAGACAGGGGGACGGAAGGCGTCAATGGCGCGACACAGCGGGCCCCGGCAGGCCGCGGCCACACCGGGGTCCGGGTCGGGACGGGTCACGCGGAGGGGAACTCGTACGCCTCCACCTCGGCGAGGTAACGGGCCCGCAGTTCCTCGTCGTCCTCCAGGAAGGAGGCGAGGAAGGAGTTGCGGGCCAGCTCCCGCAGCCGCTCCTCGGTGAGGCCGAGGGACTGGCGTACGGCGTCGAAGTTGTCGCCCGCGTAGCCGCCGAAGTAGGCCGGGTCGTCGGAGTTGACCGTGCAGAGCAGGCCCGCGTCGAGCATGGCGGGCAGCGGGTGGTCGGCGAGGGTGTCGATCGTGCGCAGCCGGACGTTGGACAGCGGGCACAGGGTCAGCGGGACGCGCTCGCGCACCAGCCGTTCGACCAGCGCCGGGTCCTCCACCGAGCGCAGACCGTGGTCGATCCGCTCGACACCGAGGATGTCCAGGGCCTCGGTGACGTACTCCGGCGGCCCCTCCTCACCCGCGTGCGCGACCCGGCGCAGCCCGAGGCCGGCGGCGGCCTCGTACACCTCGCGGAACTTCACCGGCGGGTGGCCGACCTCGGCCGAGTCCAGGCCGACGCCGGTGATGCGGTCGAGGTGGGGCTTTGCCGCGTCGAGGGTCGTCAGCGCCGACTCGGCGGACTCGTCGCGCAGGAAGCACATGATCAGGCGGGTGGAGACGCCGTGGTTGTCGCGGCTGGTGCTCAGCGCCCGCCACAGGCCCTCCACCACCGTGTCCATCTCCACGCCCCGGGCGAGGTGTGCCTGCGGGTCGAAGAAGATCTCCGCGTGCCGCACGCCCTGGGCGGCGGCACGGGTGAGGTAGGCGTTCGCCAGGTCCTCGAAGTCCCGCTCGGTGCGCAGGACGGCCATGAGCTCGTAGTACAGGTTCAGGAAGGACTGGAGGTCCTCGAACCGGTACGCCTCGCGCAGCGCGTCCGTGTCCGCGTACGGGAGGGACACGCCGTTGCGGGCGGCCAGCTCGAAGGCCAGCTCCGGCTCCAGGGTGCCTTCGATGTGGAGGTGCAGTTCAGCTTTGGGCAGAGGCATCAGAGAATCGTACGACCGTTTTACCGGCGTTTCGGAACCGGGACTCTCAGTAGGTCGTGGGCGACGGTCAGCTCACCGTCGTAGCCGGCGGCCCGGGCCTGCCGCTCGAACTCCCCGGGGTCCGAGTAGCGCTGACTGAAGTGGGTCAGCACCAGGTGCCGTACGCCCGCGTCCCGGGCGGCCCGCGCGGCCTGGCCGGCGGTGAGGTGCCCGTGGTCGGTGGCGAGCGCCTCGTCCTCGTCGAGGAACGTGGACTCGATGACCAGCAGGTCGCAGCCCTCGGCCAGCGCGTGCACGCCGTCGCACAGCCGGGTGTCCATGACGAACGCGAACCGCTGACCGCGGCGGATCTCGCTGACGTCGTCGAGCGGGACCCCGTTCAGCGAGCCCTCGCGCTGGATGCGGCCCACGTCGGGGCCCTTGATGCCGTGCGCGGCGAGGCGTTCGGGCAGCATGCGGCGGCCGTCGGGCTCGGTGAGGCGGTAGCCGTAGGACTCGACGGGGTGGGAGAGCCGGTGGGCATCGAGGGTGTAGGCGGAGGTGACCGCGAGGACGCCGTCGGTGGCGACCGGGGCCTCGGTGAGGACGACCGTCTCGCGGTAGGCGGTGGCGTACCGCAGGCGGTCGAAGAAGCGCCGGCCGGAGAGCGGGTAGTGGGCGGTGACCTCGTGCGGGACCCGGTCGAGGTTGATCCGCTGGATGACGCCCGCGAGGCCCAGGCTGTGGTCGCCGTGGAAGTGCGTGACGCAGATCCGGTTCAGGTCGTGGGCGGCGACCCCGGCGCGCAGCATCTGCCGCTGTGTGCCCTCGCCGGGGTCGAACAGGATGCCCTCGCCGTCCCAGCGCAGCAGGTAGCCGTTGTGGTTGCGGTGCCGGGTCGGGACCTGGCTGGCGGTGCCGAGGACCACCAGTTCGCGTACGGACACGGGATGCCTATCCGGGGGGCCATTCGAGGCCGCGGCCGCCGAGGACGTGGGCGTGGGTGTGCCAGACGGTCTGGCCCGCGCCGGTGCCGGTGTTGAAGATCGTGCGGTAGCTGTCCAGCTTCTCCTGGTCCGCGACCGCCCGGGTCTCGCGCAGGACGTCCGCGGCGAGTTCCGGGGCGCCGGCGGCGAGGGCGGCGGCGTCCTGGTAATGCGCCTTGGGGATCACCAGGACGTGGGTGGGCGCCTGGGGGTTTATGTCCCGGAAGGCGACGGTCGTCTCGGTCTCGCGGACGATCGTCGCGGGGATCTGGCCTGCGACGATCTTGCAGAACAGGCAGTCGTCCTGTGGTTCCCCTGCCATGGGGTTCTCCTCACGCCGGTGATCTTCTTACGGCATCGTATCCGCCGGGCCGTCGGCGGTCGGGCCGTCGGTCCGTGGGCGCTCGGGCCGTGGGCGCTCGGGCCGTGGGCGCTCGGGCCGTGGGCCGTCGCGCCCGCCGTTGCGGCTACGGCGGGCGCGGGCGGCCTCCGGTTACGGCAGGCTCTGGCGGTCAGGGCCACGGCCACGGCTACGGCTACGGCTACGGCATGCTCGGCGGCGTCTTCGCCGGGGTTTCCTCCAGCGCCGTCAGGGCCAGGCTGATCGCCTCGTCCAGCTGGGGGTCCCGGCCCGCCGCGTGGTCCTGGGGACGCTGGGGGACCTCGACGTCGGGGTCGACGCCGTGGTTCTCCACGCCCCAGCCGTAGCCCTCCAGCCAGAAGGCGTACTTGGGCTGGGTGATCAGCGTGCCGTCGACCAGCCGGTAGCGGCTGTCGATGCCGATGACGCCGCCCCAGGTGCGGGTGCCGACGACCGGGCCGATGCCGAGCGCCTTGATCGCGGCGTTGACGATGTCGCCGTCGGAGCCGGAGAACTCGTTGGCGACGGCGACGACCGGTCCCCGGGGGGCGTCCAGCGGGTAACTGGCGGGCCGCATGCCGCGCGGCAGGTCCCAGCCGACGATGCGCCGGGCCAGCTTCTCGACGACCAGCTGGGAGGTGTGGCCGCCGCGGTTCTCGCGGACGTCGACGACCAGGCCCTCCCGGGTCACCTCGACGCGCAGGTCCCGGTGGAGCTGGGCCCAGCCGGCGCCGACCATGTCGGGCACGTGCAGGTAGCCGAGCCGGCCACCGGACTTCTCGTGGACGTAGGCGCGGCGGTCGGCGACCCAGGCGTGGTAGCGCAGGGGCTCCTCGTCGGCGAGGGGGACGACGACGGCGTGCCGGGGCTCGCCACCCCCGGACGGGGAGATGGTCAGCTCCACCGGCTTGCCCGCGGTGCCGACCAGCAGCGGGCCGGGTCCGGTGACCGGGTCCACGGGCTGTCCGGCGACGGCCACGATCGCGTCCCCGGCGCGCACGGCGACGCCGGGGGCGGCGAGCGGGGAACGGGCGTCGGGGTCGGAGGTCTCCGAGGGCAGGACGCGGTCGATGCGCCAGGCGCCGTCCTCGTGACGGGAGAGGTCGGCGCCGAGCAGGCCCTGCCGGGCGCCGGAGCCGTGGCCGCCGCGCGGGGTGACGTAGGCGTGCGAGGTGCCCAGTTCGCCGTGCACCTCCCACAGGAGGTCGACCAGGTCGTCGTGGGTGGCGAGGCGGTCGAGGACGGGCCGGTAGCGGTCGAGGACGGCGTCCCAGTCGACGCCGTTCATGTCGGGCCGCCAGAAGTTGTCCCGCATGACGCGGCCGGTCTCGTCGTACATCTGCCGCCACTCGGCGACCGGGTCGACGGTCTGCCGCACGCGGCTGAGGTCGACGGTGATGTTGGTGTCGCTCTCCTCGTCGCCCGAGGCCCGCCGGTCGCTGGGGACGACCTTGAGGCGTCCGTCGGCCCACAGCAGCACCCGCTTGCCGTCGCCGCTGACCTCGAAGTGGTCGGCGTCGGCGGCGAGGTGCTCGACGCGCTGCTGGGCGAGGTCGTAGCGCTCCAGCTCGGTGTGCGGGTCGGGGGCGTCCGGGGTGGCGCGGGAGGCGCCGAGGACACCGGTGACCGGGTGGCGCAGCCACAGGACACCGTCCTTGGCGGCGCGCAGCCGGGAGTAGCGGGCGGCCTCGACCGGGAAGGGCACGATGCGGTCGGCGAGGCCCTCGATGTCGATCCGGGTGGTCGGGGTGCCCTCGCTGTCGGGGGTCTCGTCCCGGTCCGGGGTCTCGAAGGGGCGGCCGTGGCGCTGCGGGCCGAAGGGCGACGGGGTGGTCGCGGCCAGCGTGATCAGGTACGGGCGGGCGCCCTCGACGAAGGCCAGGTCGAAGACGTGCTCGTCGTAGACCGGGTCGAAGGAGCGGGTGGAGAGGAAGGCGAGGTGCTTGCCGTCCAGGGTGAAGGCCGGGGAGTAGTCCTTGAAACGCAGCGGGGTCGCCTCGCTCACCGACAGGTCGGTGGTGTTGGCGAGCCTCAGCTGGCGCAGCGGGCTCGGGCCGGGGTGGGACCAGGCGAGCCAGGCGGAGTCGGGTGAGAAGGCCAGTCCCGAGGCGTCGCCGTCCTCGCTGCGGTCGACCTCGCGGACCTCACCGGTCTCCCGCTCGACGAGCAGGACGCGGCCGTCGTGCGAGGCGACGGCGGCGCGGCTGCCGTCCGGCGCCATGGCGAGGCCCAGCACGCGGCCGAGCTGTCCGGCGGCGAGGCGGCGCGCGGTGGCGCCGGGCGCGAGTCCGGTGGCGGGCGCGAACTCCAGGGCGTCGTCGCCCTCGGCGTCCGTCACCCACACCACCCACTCCTCGCCGTCGGCGCGGAAGGTGCGCGGCAGCCGGGTGCGGACGCCGGGCTGTGCGGCCAGCGCGCGGGCCGGTCCCGAGCGGTGGGTGATCCAGTGCACGCCGCCGCGTACGGCGACGGCGCTGCCGCGCGCGGTGTGGTCGGGGGACGCGGAGCCGAACCAGCGGGCGGCGTTCACCGGGTACGTCTGGAGGTCCACGCGCGTGCCGCCGACGCGGATGTCGAGCCTGCGCGGCTCGGCCGCCTCCAGGTCGTCCAGCGTCCACAGCTCACCGGCGCTGGAGTAGACGACGCGGGTGCCGTCGGTGGCGGCGTGCCGGGCGTAGAAACCGTCGAGTGGCGTGTGCCGGCGCAGGTCGGAGCCGTCGGCGAGGGAGGAGTACAGGGCGCCGGTGCCCTCGTGGTCGGAGAGGAACGCGATGCGGTCACCGACCCAGCAGGGGTACTCGATGTTGCCGTCGAGGTCGCTGTGCAGCCGTACGAACTCGCCGTCGTCCTCGGCGTCGATCCACAGCTTGCCCGCCGTGCCGCCCCGGTAGCGCTTCCACCAGGCGGCCTCGCGGCCCATCGGCGCGGACAGCAGCACGGTGCGCGGCCCGTACGCGACGTCGCCGACGGGCCCGTACGGCAGGGTGGTGGCCGGTCCGCCGTCGAGCGGGACGGCACGGGCCCAGCTGCGGCGCAGGCTGGGCTGTCCGTGACTGCTGAGGGCGAGGACCTGGCCCTGTGAGGTCCAGCCGCGTACCTGGGTCTTCAGGCTGCCCCAGTGGGTGAGGCGCTTGGCGGGGCCGCCGTCGGCGGAGGCGATGTGCACCTCGGGGGCGCCGTCACGGGTGGAGGTCCAGGCGACCGTGGTGCCGTCGGGCGAGACGCGGGGGTGGTTGACCGGCACGTTGTCGGCGCTGACCCGCCAGGCCCGGCCGCCGTCGAGCGGGGCGAGCCACACGTCGTCCTCGGCGGTGAAGGCGACCAACTCGCCGTGCGGGTGCGGAAAGCGGAGGTAGGCAGGCGCTGCGGGCTGTGTCACCCCCTCACCCTATGCAGGGGCGGGACCCGCCGACAGAGGTTTGGATCACATCCGGCCACCGGACCGCCGGGCCATCGAGGCCATCGGGGCCATCGAGGCCATCGGGGCCAATGAGCCACCGGGCCACCGGGCCACCGGGCTATTTGCCCTCGACCGGTCGGCAGTGCGGGTCGTCCGGGCACCAGATGGTGCGGGTGACGGTCACCGTGGGTCCCGGCTGCTGCTGGGAGGGCCGGTCCGCGGGCGGGGCGCTCGTGGAGTCGCAGTTGCCCAGCCCCTTGACGCGGAACCACTCCTCGCCGTCCACTTTCGCGGTGAGATCGCCACGCACGCAGGCGCCGTTGACGACCCGGGTCACCTCACCGTCGACGGTGACGTCCTTCCCGTCGTCGGTCTCCCCCTCGCAGTCGACGGCGGCGACCGTGTCCTCGCCGGCCCGGGCGGTGGCACCGCCGCCGCCGTCGCCGTCGCCGTCGCCGCCGAGGGAGGCGGTGCAGGTGAGCCACCGGACGTCCGCCTTCTGCCGCTCCAGTTCGCGGGTCACGGTCTGGTCGGTCGTGAACGCCACCGAGGCGGAGCTGAGTCCGCCCGGGTCGCACGCGACGACACCGCCGACGGCGACCACCGAGCCGACGACAACCGGAGCCACACGCCAAATCCGCCTCAATGCCCCCATGGACGGCAGCCTGCCACCGGTCCGGAGCTCGCGGTAGAGCGCATACGGCCACTCCTCACTACCGTGGGCGGATGGGCAACGACCGCAGGCAGCGCAGGCTCGTCGTCGACGAGCGGACGACGTACCTCTGGAGCCACCGGCAGAAACGGGGCCGTGACGGTGTCTGGCGGGACGCGCTGACCCTCTACCGCGACGGACTCCGCATCCGGTTCGTCTTTCTCGCGGGCGGCCCTGAGTCGGGCCGGTACACCCCCGAGGGCGGCTACTGGTACGAGGGCTGCGTGGCGGACGGCCGCGGCAACCTGCTCAACCTGCGCGAACCCGCCGTCGTACGGCAGTTGACGGACGAGGCCGGACGGCGCGGGCTGCTGCCCGGGGCCGGGGGCGGGCCGGTGGAACTGGACGGCTGGGGCCTGTTCCCGGCGGTCGCCTCGGCGCTCGACGGCGCGCCGGCCTGACGCCGCCTCAGGACCAGCGGCCGGTGCGGGCCAGGAGTACCGCTGTCGCCGCGGTACCGGCCGTGGAGGTGCGCAGGACGCTGGGTCCCAGACGGTAGGGCTTCGCGCCGGCCTCGGCGAAGAGAGCCAACTCCTCGGGGGACACCCCGCCTTCGGGGCCGACGACCAGCACGATGCCACCGGCGGTGGGGAGTCCGGTGGCGGCCAGTGGCTCGTCACCGCTCTCGTGGAGTACGGCGGCGAAGTCGGCGTCGGCCAGAAGTGAGGCAACCTGCTTGCTCGTCGCCGCGTCCGCGACGTCGGGGAAGCGGACCCGGCGGGACTGCTTGCCGGCCTCTCGGGCCGTCGCCCGCCACTTGCCGAGCGCCTTGAGGCCGCGGTCGCCCTTCCACTGGGTGATGCAACGGGACGCCGCCCACGGCACGATGGCGTCGACACCGACCTCGGTCATCGTCTCCACGGCCAGCTCACCGCGGTCACCCTTGGGCAGGGCCTGGACGACGGTGATGCGGGGCCGTTCCTCGGGCTCCTCGCGCACGCCGTCCACGACGGTGACGACGAGACGGTCCTTGCCCTCGGCGGCCTTCACGACACCCTCGGCCCAGCGTCCGCGTCCGTCGGTGAGGACGACGTCCTCGCCGGCGCGCAACCGCTTCACGGAGACGGCGTGCCGTCCCTCGGGGCCGTCCAGGACGTACTCGCCGCCGGGCAGGTCCCCCGGCCGGAGGGAGTCGACCACGAACACCGGCGCCGTCATCGGCCCGCACCTCCCGTCGCGAAACCCGAAAACCCCGACAAACCCGAAAACCCCGACAACACGGTCCCTGCGGCGGCGAGTTCGGCCGCCAGCACCTCCACCAGCCGGCCGGCGGGGAGTTCCCGGGCCATCCGGTGACCCTGTCCCGCCCAGAGCGCCATGCCCTGCGCGTCCCCCGCCTTCGCCGCAGCCTTGCGCAGCGGGGCGGTGAGGTGGTGGACCTCCGGGTAGGCGGCGGGGGCGTAGGGGCCGTGCTCGCGCAGGAAGCGGTTGACCAGGCCGCGGGCGGGGCGGCCGGAGAAGGCACGGGTCAGTTCGGTGCGGACGAACAGAGGGTTGGTCAGCGCCTGCTTGTGCAGGGCGTGCGCGCCGGACTCGGAGGTGGCGAGGAAGGCGGTGCCGAGCTGGGCGGCGCTCGCACCGGCCGCGAGGACCGCGGCGATCTGACCCCCGCGCATGATGCCGCCGGCGGCGATGACCGGCAGGTTCACCGCCTCCCGGACCTGGGCGACCAGCGACAGCAGCCCGGTGCCGGCGCCGCCCGTCTCCGGGTTGTCCCGGTGGGTGCCCTGGTGTCCGCCGGCCTCGGCGCCCTGCGCGATCACCGCGTCGGCACCGGACAGCTCCACGGCCCGGGCCTCTTCCACGGTGGTCGCGGCGACCACGGCGAAGGTGCCGACCCGGTGCAGGGAGTCGACGACCTCACGGGTCGGGACGCCGAAGTGGAACGACACCACCGGCACCGGGTTGTCCAGCAGCACCGCGAGCTTGGTGTCGTAGCCGTCGTCCCGGCCGCACTCGGGATCGCCGAGTTCCGTCTCGTACCAGGCGGCCTCACCGGCCAGCTGGTCGGCGTAGACGCCGACGGCGGAGGGGTCGGCCGTCTCCGGCTGCGGCATGAAGAGGTTGACGCCGAAAGGGCGGGCGGTGAGTCCCCGCAGCTGCTTGATCTCCTGGTACATCCCGTCCGCGGTCTTGTACCCGGCGGCCAGGAATCCCAGTCCGCCCGCCTCGCCGACCGCGGCGGCGAGCCGCGGCACGGAGACGCCGCCCGCCATGGGCGCCTGCACGATCGGGTAGGGGAAGAGATCGGTCAGTGCGGAGGACATGACGGCATGGTGTCACGTCCTGTGGACGGGTCCGAATCCGGGCTTCCGTTGGCATACGCCAGAAGCATCCCCGTCGCGCAACCGTCCCGTACCCACCGGAAAGCCCCTGGCGCGGGCCTCGCCAGGGGCTTTCCGGTACCGGGCTTCAGCGCCCGTTGAAAGCGTCCTTCAACCGGGAGAACAGCCCTTGCTGCCCGGGCTGGAACTGCCCCTGCGGACGCTCCTCGCCGCGCAGCTTGGCCAGCTCGCGGAGCAGGCGCTCCTGCTCGGGGTCGAGCTTGCTCGGGGTCAGGACCTCGACGTGGACGATGAGGTCGCCCCGGCCGCCGCCACGCAGGTGGGTGACGCCGCGGCCGTGCAGCGGGACCGACTGGCCGGACTGGGTGCCCGGGCGGATGTCGATCTCCTCCACGCCGTCGAGCGTCTCCAGCGGCACCTTCGTGCCCAGGGACGCCGCCGTCATCGGGATGGTGACCGTGCAGTGCAGGTCGTCGCCGCGGCGCTGGAAGGTCGAGTGGGGCAGTTCGTGGATCTCGACGTACAGGTCACCGGCGGGGCCTCCGCCGGGGCCGACCTCACCCTCGCCCGCGAGCTGGATCCGGGTGCCGTTGTCGACGCCGGCCGGGATCTTCACGGTCAGGGTGCGCCGCGAGCGGACCCGGCCGTCGCCCGCGCACTCGGGGCACGGGGTCGGGACCACGGTGCCGAAGCCCTGGCACTGCGGGCAGGGGCGGGAGGTCATGACCTGGCCCAGGAAGGACCGCGTGACCTGTGACACCTCGCCGCGACCGCGGCACATGTCGCACGTCTGGGCACTGGTGCCCGGAGCGGCGCCCTCGCCGTTGCAGGTGTTGCAGACGACCGCGGTGTCGACCTGGATGTCCTTGGTCGTCCCGAAGGCCGCCTCGTCCAGCTCGACCTCGATGCGGATCATCGCGTCCTGGCCGCGGCGGGTGCGCGAGCGCGGCCCGCGCTGCGACGCCGTACCGAAGAACGCGTCCATGATGTCCGAGAAGTTCCCGAAGCCACCCGCGCCGAAGCCACCCGCGCCACCGCCGCCGGCCTGCGAGAGTGGGTCGCCGCCGAGGTCGTAGACCTGCTTCTTCTGCGGGTCCGACAACACCTCGTAGGCGGCGTTGATCTCCTTGAACCGCTCCTGGGTCTTCGGATCGGGGTTGACGTCCGGGTGCAGCTCGCGGGCGAGCCTCCGAAACGCCTTCTTGATCTCGTCCTGGGACGCGTCGCGGCGTACGCCGAGTACGGCGTAGTAGTCCGTGGCCACCTACGACTCCGCCAGGATCTGTCCGACGTACCGTGCCACTGCGCGTACCGCTCCCATCGTTCCCGGGTAATCCATGCGGGTCGGTCCGACCACGCCGAGCTTGGCAACCGCCTCGCCGCCCGAACCGTAGCCCACCGACACGACGGACGTTGAGTTGAGTCCTTCGTGGGCGTTCTCATGACCGATACGGACGGTCACGCCCGGATCCTTCGCCTCACCGAGCAGCTTGAGGAGCACGACCTGCTCCTCCAGCGCCTCGAGGACGGGTCGGATCACCAAGGGGAAGTCGTGCCCGAAGCGGGTCAGATTGGCGGTACCGCCGATCATCAACCGCTCCTCGTTCTCCTCGACCAGCGTCTCCAGGAGAGTGGAGAGCACAGTAGAGACCGTACCCCGGTCCTCGGCCTCGAAAGCCTCCGCCAGGTCCTCCACCAGGCTCGGCACGTCCGAGAAGCGGCGCCCGGCGACCCGGCTGTTGAGCCGCGCGCGCAGGTCCGCCAGGGACGACTCGCCGAACGGCGCCGGGCAGTCGACCATCCGCTGCTCGACCCGGCCGGTGTCGGTGATCAGCACCAGCATCAGCCGCGCGGGCGCCAGGGAGAGCAACTCCACGTGCCGCACGGTCGAGCGGGTCAGCGACGGATACTGCACGACGGCGACCTGCCGGGTCAGCTGCGCGAGCAGCCGCACCGTGCGGGCCACCACGTCGTCGAGGTCGACGGCGCCCTCCAGGAAGTTCTGGATGGCACGCCGCTCGGGCCCGGTCATCGGCTTGACGCCGGCCAGCTTGTCGACGAAGAGCCGGTAGCCCTTGTCGGTCGGGATGCGCCCGGCGCTGGTGTGCGGCTGGGCGATGAACCCCTCGTCCTCCAGGGCCGCCATGTCGTTGCGCACGGTGGCCGGGGAGACGCCGAGGTTGTGCCGCTCGGTGAGGGCCTTGGAGCCGACCGGCTCCTCGGTGCCGACGTAGTCCTGGACGATGGCGCGCAGCACCTCGAGCCTGCGTTCACTGAGCACTCGCGCACACCTCCAAGATCTCGTCGTCCGCCGGCGTACTGCCGGGGGTCCCACTGTCTTCCCTGGCACTCACGGTGCGCGAGTGCCAGACTTCCCCGGCCCAGTGTACGGCCGCGGGGTACGCCCCCGGCAAGGCCGGGGGCACGCCCGCCGTGCGCCAAGGTGCCGTACCGCTAGCGTCGTGGCCGTGACGGTGACTTGGGAAGACCTGGGATGGGAGCGGCTGGCGGCCGGGGTGGGGCGGCGCCGGCTGCCGGTGTGGGACTGCACGGCGGGGCTGGTCGTCGGCGCGGACGCGGCGCTGATGGTCGACGCGGGGTCGAGCCTCGGTGAGGGCGCCCGGTTGCACGCGGGGGCGCGGGAGCTCGCCGGTCACCGTGTGACACATCTCGCGCTGACCCACCCGCACTTCGACCACGTCTTCGGGGCGGCGGCGTTCGCGGGTCCGGGTCCGGAGGGGGCTGAGGTGTACGGCGCGATGGGCGTGGGCGCGGTGTTCGCGCCGGGCGGACCGGGGCGGGAGGCGCTGCGCTCGGAGGCGGTGGCGGAGGGCCTGGACGCGCGGGTGGCGCGGGAGGCGGCCAACGCCCTCGTCCGCGTCGACCACGAGGTCCACGGCGAGTGCACGCTCGACCTGGGCGGCGGCCGACGGGTCCTGCTCGCCGACGTGGGCCCCGGGCACACCGGCCACGACCTCGTGGCGCTGGTGCCGGGCGCCCCGGCGGTCGTCTTCTGCGGCGACCTGGTCGAGGAGTCCGGCGAGCCCCAGGCGGGCTCCGACGCCGTACCGTCGCGCTGGCCCGCCGCCCTGGACCGGCTGCTCGACCTGGGCGGTGAGGACGCGCTGTACGTCCCCGGTCACGGAGCGGTGGTGGACGCGGCCTACGTCCGGGCCCAACGGGACGCGCTGGCCACCCGGTTCGGTGTGTCGCGCTGATCACTGCGGACCCGGTTCGGCGCGTGAGGCGCTGGTCACGCGGACCCGGTTCGGCGTGTGAGGCGCTGGTCACGCGGACCCGGTTCGGCGTGTCGCGTCGATCACGGAGCGCCCGCTCCTCGTATCGTCATCAGAATGCGCCAGTACTCCGCCGACCTGACCCCTCCGTGGAAGAAACCGCAGCCGGTACCGGAGGTCCCGGCCGATCCCGGCCTGGTGGTCGAGGAGCCCGGCACCGGCTTCTGCGGCGCGGTGACCGGCTGCGAGGCCGGCACGGTGACCCTGGAGGACCGCTTCGGCAAGCGCCGGGTGTTCCCGATGGAGCCGCGCGGCTTCCTGCTGGAGGGGCGGGTGGTGACTCTGATCCGGCCGCCGTCCGGTTCGTCCCGTTCGTCCGGTCCGGTGCGTCCCGCCCGTACGGCATCCGGTTCGGTCGCCGTCCCCGGCGCACGGGCGCGCGTGGCCCGCGCCGGACGCATCTACGTCGAGGGGCGACACGACGCCGAGCTGGTCGAGAAGGTGTGGGGCGACGACCTGCGGGTCGAGGGTGTCGTCGTGGAGTACCTGGGCGGTGTCGACGACCTGCCGTCGATCGTGGACGACTTCGCGCCGGGGCCGGACGCCCGGCTGGGGGTCCTGGTGGACCACCTGGTGCCGGGTTCCAAGGAGTGGCGGATCGCCCAGGCGGTGACCGGCGAACACGCGCTGGTCGTGGGCCATCCCTACATCGACATCTGGGAGGCCGTGAAGCCGTCGTCCCTGGGGATCGCCGAGTGGCCCCGGGTGCCGCGCGGGCAGGACTGGAAGACGGGGGTGTGCCGGGCGCTGGGGTGGCCGCCGGAGAACACGGGGGCGGTGTGGCAGGCGATCCTGGCGCGGGTGGGGTCGTACAAGGACCTGGAGCCGGAACTGCTGGGCAGCGTGGAACGACTCATCGACCACGTGACCGTGCCTTGAGTGTCGTCCGGTCGTCGACAGTCCGGGCCCGGTGGACTGCTCTCCGCCGCTGCGGAAATGGTGCGTCGGCCAGCTCGGCCACACTGCCGAGCAGTCCCTGCTCCCCGCCGAAGCGAGGACGACCCCTCAGTTGATCCCTCAGTCCACCAGGTCCCGCACCACCGCGTCCGCCAGCAGCCGCCCGCGCAGCGTCAGCACCGCGTGCCCGTCCTCGTACGGCCCCTCCTGGAGGAGCCCGTCGGACAACGCCCGCCGTGCCGCCGCGAGCCCCGTCTCCCGCAGCAGCGACAGCGGGACGCCTTCCCTCAGGCGCAGCTCCAGCAGGATGCGCTCGACGCGGCGGTCCTCGTCCGTCAGGAGCTCGCGTCCGGCCCCCGGCGACTTACCGGCCGCCAGTGCTCCCGCGTAGGCGCCGGGGTGCTTCACGTTCCACCAGCGCACCCCGCCCACGTGGGAGTGCGCTCCCGGCCCCGCGCCCCACCAGTCGGCGCCGCGCCAGTACAGCTCGTTGTGCAGGCAGCGGCCCGCGTCGGAGGTGGCCCAGTTCGACACCTCGTACCAGTCGAAGCCCGCCGCGGAGAGGGTCTCCTCGGTGATCAGGTAGCGGTCGGCGTGGACGTCGTCGTCGGTCATGGGGACCTCGCCGCGTCGGATGCGGCGGGCCAGCTGGGTGCCCTCCTCGACGATCAGGGCGTACGCGGAGACGTGGTCGGGACCGGCGCCGAGCGCCGCGTCGAGGGAGGCACGCCAGTCGTCGTCGCTCTCGCCGGGGGTGCCGTAGATCAGGTCGAGGTTGACGTGGTCGAAGCCGGCCTCGCGGGCCTCGGTGACGCAGGCCTCGGGGCGGCCCGGGGTGTGGGTGCGGTCCAGCACCTTCAGGACGTGCTGCTTCGCACTCTGCATGCCGAAGGAGATCCGGTTGAAGCCGCCCTCGCGGAGAGTGGCGAGGTAGGCCGGGTCGACGGACTCCGGGTTGGCCTCCGTCGTGATCTCCGCGTCCGCCGCGAGGCCGAACTCGTCGCGGATCGCGTGCAGCATCCGCACCAGGTCGCCGGCGGCCAGCAGGGTGGGCGTACCGCCGCCGACGAAGACCGTGCGGACCTCTCGGGGGTCGTCGCCGAGCACCTTGCGGGCCAGGCGGACCTCGTCGGTGAGCGTCTCGGCGTAGTTGTCGCGGGAGGCGAGGACGCCGCCGGTGCCGCGCAGCTCGGTCGCGGTGTAGGTGTTGAAGTCGCAGTAGCCGCAGCGGGTCGCGCAGTACGGCACGTGCAGGTAGAAGCCGAGGGGGCGGTCGGCGGCGCCGACGAGCGCGGACGCCGGGAGGGCGCCGTCGGCGGGGACGGGTTCGCCGTCGGGGAGTGCGGAGGGCATGCGTTCCATTGTCCCGTACGGCCGTGGTTACTCGGCCTGGAGCACCAGCAGGGCCAGATCGTCCTCCGGGGGCCGGGGGCCGAACTCGTGCACCAGCCGCCTGATCCGCTCGGCGACCAGCCCGGCGTCCAGCCCCACGCATCCGGCGAGGGCGGCGGCGAGGCCGTCCCCGTCGTCGAACTGCCGGGAGCCGCTGCGCCGCTCGGTGACCCCGTCCGTGACGCAGAGCAGGGTGTCGCCGGACCGCAGCTCGAAGGTCTCGCTGGTGTACGTGGCGTCCTCGACGACCCCGAGCAGGGTCTGCGGCCGCGCTACCGCGCGCACCGTGCCGTCGGGGCCCAGGAGCAGCGGCAGCGGATGCCCGGCCGAGGCGAGGGTGCAGCGGACGCCGCCGTCGAACGGGACCAGTTCGCCGTAGAGCAGGGACAGGAAGCGGGTCTGCGGTCCGTCGCCCGGGGCAACCGGAGGGCCGGTGGCGACCAGGGCACGGGCGGCGGCGTCGGCGGCCTCCGTGGCGTCGTCGAGGAGGAGCTGGTTGAGGCGGTCGAGTACGTCGGGGACCTCGTACTCCTCGCGGGCCAGCAGCCGCAGCCAGGGCCGGGCGAGGCCGATGACGACGGCGGCCTCCGGCCCCTTGCCCTGGACGTCGCCGACGGCGAAGCACCAGCGGCCCTCGCCGGCCGGGAAGAGGTCGTAGAAGTCGCCGCTGGGACCGCCCTTGTCGCACGGCTCGTAGACGAGGGCGCTGCATACTCCGGGGATCTCGGCGACGGCGCCGGGCAGCAGGCCGCGCTGGAGCACGGCGCTGATGGTGGCCTGCCGGGCGTACTGGCGGGCGGCGCCGATGGCGAGTGCCACCCGGCGGCTGAGATCCTCGACGAGGCCGGTGATCTCGTCGGGGAAGCCGACGGTGCCGGCCCGCCCGATGACCAGGGTGCCCAGCGGCCGGCCGCCGGCGACCAGGCGGTAGGCGAGTGCGGCGCCCTGCGCGGCGTCCGGGCCGAGCGCCTCGGCGGGCCAGGGGTGGGCGACGGGGCCGGAACGCCACGGGTCGCGCGGGCGGGGCGGGTCCTTCTCCAGGGCCCGGCGCAGTTCCTCGAAGTGGCTCTCGCCGGCGTGCCAGACGCGGGCCAGCCGCGCTCCCACGGAGGCGGCCGGGTCGTCGCTCCAGGCCGCCCGGCCCAGGGACTCGTCCTCCAGCCACACGCCGCACCAGTCGGCGAGCCGCGGCACGATCAGCTGGCCGGTGAGGGAGGCGACCAGGTCCTCGTCGAGTTGCCCGGCCAGGAGGTCGGAGGCCTCGGCGAGGAAGGACAGCGCGCCGCGGCCCAGCCACTCCCGGTCGCGCACGCCGCGCCCCCGGCCGGTCCCGGCCGTGCCGTCCCGCCAGTCCGGACGGTCCGGACGGTCCGGACGGTCCGGACGGTCCGGCCACTGCGGGGGGTCGGGACGGGCAGGGCCGTCCGGGCCGTTCGGGCTCTCGGGGGCTTGGTCGTGGTCGAAGGCGCCGCCGTGGTTGCGGGCCTGGTCGTGGTCGAAGGCGCCGCCGTGGTCGAAGGTGCCGTCGTGACCGAGGGCTTCGTCGAGGCTGGAAGCCGCGTCGTGCTCGGGCCCTCCCACACGGCCGGGGCCTGCCCCGCGCCCGGGGTCCGGCAGAGCGCCCTCCGGACATCCCGGACCGCCCAGCACCTCCAGGTCCCGGCCACCGTGGGCCTCGGACCCGCTCCACCCTCCGGCCCCCTCCCCCGGTCGGTCCACGGCCGGGGACTCGGTGCGCCGCAGGCTCCCGCCCCCGGCGTACGCCTCGGTCTGCCCGGCGACCTCGGCGCCCGCGGCCGGCAGCCGCGCCCACACCATCTTGGTGCCCGGGCGGTACGTGATGCCCCAGGCCTCCGAGAGCGCGGCGACGAGCCGCAGGCCGCGCCCGTACTCCGGGAGCTCGTGCGGCGTCTCGTCGTCGCCGCTCCTCGGTGCGCGGCAGGGGTGGTAGTCCGTGGCCTCGACGACGAGGGTGCCCGTCTCCTCCAGCCGGCAGACCACCTCGACGTCGGTGCCCGCGTGCACGACGGCGTTGGTGACCAGCTCGCTGACGACGACCAGGGCGTCGGCGACGAGATGCGCGGTCAGCTGTTCCGTACCGGGCAGGCCGAGCGCGGACCAGTCGGAGAGCGCGTCCCGCACCATCTCGCGGGCCGCGCCCGGCGCCAGGGAGCTTCCGAGCAGGGTCACGTGCGCCCGCGCGCACTCCTGGGCGGATGCGTCAGCGGCGTACGCGAGCACTCCGGCGCGGGAGACGGTCTCCCGCTGCGTCGGAATAACACCCGTGACTCCTCCACTCCCCGAAGGAGATGGCTTCTCGCTGGGCCGGTCAGGCTTCACGACGGACCAGCCCGGCCCGGAGAACGTTCAGAGCGCCCACGGTGTCCGCGTGCGCGCGGTGGCCGCAGGCGGTGCAATGGAACTTGTCCTGCGTGAGCCGGTTCTCCGCTGAGACGTGCCCGCACTCGGGGCAGGTCCGGGAGGTGTTGCGAGGGTCCACCGCCATGACTTCCCGTCCGGCGCTTTCAGCCTCGGCGGTCAGGATCGCGAGGAACACCCCCCATCCGGCATCAGCGATCGAGCGGTTCAACCCGGCCTTGGACGCAGCCCCGTTGGGCAGGAAGCTGCCCGGCGTGGCCGGGTCCGGCTTCGAGACGGGAGCTTTGACCGTGTCGCGGACCCTGAGGTCTTCGTGCGCGATGAAGTCGTGTTCCCGCACGAGGTCAAAAGCGGTCTTGTGTGCGTGGTCGAGGCGTTGGCGGCGGACCTTGCGGTGCAGTCGGGCTGCATTCTCCACGGCCTTGCGGCGGCGCTTGCTGCCGCGCCGGCACCGGCTGAGCGCCTGTTGCGCCTGTTGCGCCTCTTCGAGTTTCGCGGCGGCCTTTCGGCCGTGACGCGGGTTGGGAACGAAGCGGCCGTCCGAGTCCGCGAGGAAGTTGGCCACGCCCAGGTCGTTGCCGACCATGCTGCCGCTGGCGGGCAGCGGCTCGGGCCGGGCCCGCTCAGCGGTGAGAATCACGTACCAGCGCTTGCCCTCGCGCTTGACTGAGACCGTCTTGACCTTGCCGACCACCGGACGGTGCTGATGCACCTTGACGTGCCCGACGCCCTGGAAGCGGACACGGGTAACCGGATCGTGCGGTGTGGAGTCCCAGCGACAACCGTCCCCGTCCCCGTCCTCGTCCCCGGGAAATCCCACGGTGTCGAATCGGCCGATACCACGGAAACGCGGGTAACCGGCCTTCTCTGCGGTCCTGACGCGGCGAAAGAACGCGGCAAGCGCCTTGTCCAGACGCCTGAGCGTCGCCTGCTGCGAACTGAACGACCATCGCCCCTGACGCTCCGAGTCGAACGCTCGGATCTCTTTGAGCTGAGCCGACTGGTCGCCGTACCGGACGGTGGCCCTGGACATATGCCGGTAGGCGTCCCGACGTTCCTGCAGGGCCCCGTTGTACAGCGAGCAGTGATCGCTCAGCATCTCGCCGAACGCGATCGTCTGGCGCACGGTGGGCCGCAAGAGGAACTTGTACGCACGAATCATTCAGCTCACCCCCTCCCGGTCACCGCAG
>NZ_BAABCQ010000035.1:0-53061 GCF_039539045.1 Streptomyces marokkonensis | reverse complement strand
GGGGAAGCGGATCGGGGGCGTTTACCACCTACGGGCCCTCCAGGGCGCGCATTGGCACAAAGGGGCGTGCGGTGTCGGACGTGCCGACTACATTCAGGGACACGGTGGCCGCACGCCGGAGACCGGCCCGGACGCGGCACGAACACGAAATGATCGGAAAACGATCAGAGCACCGGACAGGAGGTGAAGGGCCGCATGGCGAAGAGAGAAGTGCCACTGCGCTGGGACCGCAAGATGCAGCAGCGGCTCGCGCGGGGCGAGGCCGCCGCCCTGGGGGAGCTCTACGACCGGTTCGCCTCGCTCGTGCACGGCCTCGCGCACCGTGTGCTCGATGACGAGCGGGCCGCCGACCGCATCACGCGTGACGTCTTCGCACACGTCTGGGAGCACCCGGACGCCTACGATCCCCGACAGGGCCCGCTGCGTACGTGGGTGGCCACGCTGACCCACCGCCTGGCCGTGCAGCGGCTGCGCGCCACCGAGACGGCCGCCCTCGCCCGCGGCGGTCCCGGCACCACGGAGGAGCTGGAGAGCAAGGTGCGCCACGCCTCGGTCGCCGCCCGCGCCGACTACATCGTCCAGTCCATGCCGGTCCCGCTGCGCGCCGCCCTGGAGCTGGCCTACTTCCAGCGCCGCGACTACCGACAGACCGCCGCCGACCTCGGCGTCACGGAGGACGAGGCCCGCCGCCGCCTCCGCCTGGGCCTCCAGCTCCTGTCCACCGCCCGCGAAGCCACCTCCCGGGACACGCCCGGGGCCCCGCCGGGATACGGGGGTGCGGCGTGAAGGGGGCGCACGACGAGGACGGGCCACCGCACCGTAACGGCCCCATCGGCTCCGCCGGGGCCGGTGGACCCGGCGGAGCCGATGGGTCCGGGCGCGCGCCGCGCATACCGATCCCTCGTGCGTCCGTCGGGGACGGTGGGCGACCCCTGCCCGACGTGGCGCCGGGCGGGGCCGTCGCGTGGGAGCACCAGGTGCTGACGTCGCTGCTCGGGGCCTGGGCGCTCGCCGCCTGCTCGGCCCAGGAGGCCGCGGCCGTGGAGGAGCACCTCGGCGAGTGCGACGCCTGCGCCGACGAGGCGCTGCGGCTGCGGGAGGCCGTCGGGCTCCTCCAGCGACCCGAGAGCCTCGACCTGGACCCCGCCCTGCGCACCCGCGTCCTGGACGGCTGTCTGGAGCGGCGCCCGCCGCGCATCCCGGTACCCGAGTGGGCCAGGCCGTACGACGCCGAGGCCGCGCGGCTGGACGCACTGCTGCAGGACATCGGCGACGCCGAGTGGCACGCGCCGGTGCGGCTGCGCTGGTTCGAGGCCGACGACGCCGCCAGCCGCCGTACCACCGTCGCCGGGGTCATCGCGCACCTGCTGACGGTCGACGGACTCGTCGCGGTCGCCCTGGGCCTCGCCGACCCGCTGGGCGACATCACCGCGCCCGCCCCGGCGCCCGCGAGCCGTACCGAGGCGTACTGGCGGGCCTCGCACTACCCGCCCACCCGCGCGGTGCGGGCGCCCTGGCGCGAGCAGAGCCACAGCATCGTCCGGACAGTGTCCTTCACCGGCGACGCGGGCCGGATGCCGGTCTCGTACGGCGACTTCGAACTACCGCTGCACGACGCGATGCTGGACCGGGCGTTCGAGTGCTGGGTGCACGCGGAGGACATCGCCGACGCGGTGCACTACCCCTACCAGCCGCCCTCCGCGCGCCATCTGAACAGCATGATCGACCTTGCCGCCCGGATGCTGCCGGGCATCCTGGCGGCCCGCCGCCGGGTTGGTCCGGCCACGCCCGGCACCCGCCCGCACCTGGTCACGGCGGGCGAGCCGGGGCGCAGCCTGCGGCTGGAGATCGAGGGTTCGGGCGGCGGCGAGTGGCTCATCCCGCTCGACTCCCCGGGCGCGGTGGGCTCCGCCGAGCACGAGGTGGCCCATGTCGCCCTGGACGGCGTGGAGTTCTGCCGGCTGGCCGCAGGACATGTGCCTCCGGCGGAGGCGGCGGCCGGTCAGGCGGGTGACCGGGAGGCGATCCGGGACGTGCTGTTCGCGGCGGCGAGCCTGAGCCGGATGTAGACGGAGGGTCGGGTTGCGGGTTCGCGTGCGGCCCGCAGCCACCCGTAAACGAGAAACCGAAGGCCGGGGACCAGGACCGAAGGCCGGGGACCAGGGGCCGGGACCAGGGGCCGGGACCAGGGCCGGGAAGCCCGAGCCGCTAGGCGAAGACGACCGTCCGCCGCCCGTTCAGCAGGATCCTCCGCTCGGCGTGCCACTTCACGGCCCGCGCCAGCGCCTGGCACTCCACGTCCCGCCCCACGGCGACCAGCTGGTCCGGGGTGACGTCGTGGCCGACCCGCTCGACCTCCTGCTCGATGATCGGCCCCTCGTCGAGGTCGGCCGTCACGTAGTGGGCGGTCGCGCCGATCAGCTTCACACCGCGCGCGTGCGCCTGGTGGTACGGCTTCGCGCCCTTGAAACTCGGCAGGAAGGAGTGGTGGATGTTGATGATCCGGCCGCTGAGCTGCTTGCACAGGTCGTCCGAGAGGACCTGCATGTAGCGGGCCAGCACGACGAGCTCGACGTCCTCCTCGCGCACGATCTCCAGCACCCGCGCCTCGGCCTGGGCCTTGGTGTCCCTCGTCACCGGGATGTGGTGGAAGGGGATGCCGTACGACCCCACCAGCTCGGCGAAGTCCGTGTGGTTGGACACCACGGCCGCGATCTCCACCGGCAGCGCACCGATCCGGGCCCGGAAGAGCAGGTCGTTCAGGCAGTGCCCGAACTTGCTCACCATGAGCACGATGCGCATCTTCTCGTCGGCCCGGTTGATCTGCCAGTCCATGTGGAAGGCGTCACCGATCGCGGCGAAACTGGCTCGCAGCTTGTCCACCGTCACCGGAGCGTCGCCCGAGAAGTGGACGCGCATGAAGAACAGTCCCGTGTCGTGGTCGCCGAACTGCTGGCTGTCCTCGATGTTGCAGCCGGTCATGAACAGGTAGCTCGACACGGCGTGCACGATGCCCTGCTTGTCGGGGCAGGACAGGGTGAGGACGTACTGGTCGGCCGGGGCGGCGGCCCGGGGGACGGCCGCGGAGGACTGCTCGTTCATGCAGGACAGGGTCCCATATCCCTACGCGCTCCCGGCGGGCGTCCCGTCAGGCGGACCGGGTCAGCACCCGCAGCACCTCGAGCGTGCGCGGCTCCGCCTCCGGGTCGTCCCCGTCACCGGTGGCCAGCCGCACATGCGCCTCCCGCGCCGCCTGGACCGCCTCCGGCCAGTCCGGGTGGTTCAGGTACGCGTGCACCGGCGCGTCGGGTCCCACCTGGTGCATGATCCGCAGTACGCGCAGCACGGCACCGTCGACGAGCGCCGCCTCCTGGGCGTCGCGGAAGACCGTGCCCACGTATTTCTCGGCGGACCAGTGGTCCAGCCAGGTGTCCTCCACCAGCCGGTAGACCGCGTCGGTCACGTCGCCGTAGCCGTCCACGCCGGCCAGCCAGACGTCCTGCTGGAAGGCGGGAGCGGAGAGCATGTGCAGCGCGGAGCGCACCTGACTGCGCCAGCGCCACCACGGCATGTCGTTGAGTGGCATACCGCCCATGGTGGAGGAGCGACGGCCGCGACGAGAAGAGTTCTCCGAATCCTGCACGGTCATCGATCGTACGTTCCCCTCCACTCGCGCATCACCGGCCCCCGCAATTCACCTCCGTGTCACCACGCGTTGACCGCAGGTCACTTCCAGGTTAGCCGCGTGACGGAATCGTGCGGGTACATGACCGGCAGGCGACCCACCCGCAGCAGCTTCCTCCGCGGCCTCCGCGGCCGCTCACGGGCCCCCCGCACCGGCGCGCTGTCGACGGGGGCGCTGGTGGTGTGCGCGTCGCTCGCCGCCGGCTGCGGGGTCGTCCCCGGGACCACGGGGGGCTCCGGGGACGACCCGATCACCGTCATGACCTGGGCACCGCAGGACACGGCCGCGACCAACAGACCCGGAATGCCCGCCTTCGCGCAGGCCTACGCCCGCTGGATCAACACCCAGGGCGGCCTCGGCGGTCGCGAACTCAACGTCCTGACCTGCAACGACCACAACGACAGCGTGGCCGCCGCGAAGTGCGCCCGCCGCGCGGTCCAGGAGGACGTGGTCGCCGTCGTCGGCTCCTACAGCCAGCACGCCGACTCCTTCCTCCCCGTGCTGGAGGGCGCCGGCATCCCGTACATCGGCGGCTACGGCATCACCAACACGGAGTTCACCAGCCCGCTGTCCTACCCGGTCAACGGCGGTCAGCCCGCGCTGCTGGCCGGCCTCGGCAGCACCCTCGCCGACGCCTGCGGGCCCGTCACACTGATCCGCCCCGACACCATCGCGGGTGACCAGCTGCCGGTGCTGCTCGACTCGGGACTGGCCTCGGGCGGGCACGAGCGGGCGCACGACCAGCGCGCGGCGGAGGACGCCACCGAGTACGACGGCCAGTCCGAGCAGGCGCTGGAGCGGACGACCACCGACCCGGCGGCGCCGGGGTGCGTGGTGCCCGTCCTCGGGGACCGCACCGGCACCTTCATGGACTCCTTCCGGCGCGCCCGCGAGGACTACCCCGACGTGCGGACCGCGACGGTGCTCGGCAGCGTCGACCAGACCACGATCAACGCGACCGGCGGCGCGTCCGGGCCCTACGAGGGGGCGTACGTCACCGGCTGGTACCCGGCGGCGAGCGACCCGGCCTGGAACGGGATGAAGAAGGTGATCAAGAAGGAGGCGTTCGGCGACAACAGCGTCGACGCGGCGGACGCCGGGGTGCAGACCACCTGGATCGCCTACACCGTTCTCAAGGAGATCGTCGAGACGCTCGGCGACGGCGAGGTCAGCGCCCACACCGTCACCCGCGCCCTCGACGACGGACTGAAGGTCGGCACGGGCGGGCTCACGCCGCCGCTCCAGTGGAAGTTCCAGGGCAAGCTGGCCTCGGTCGGCTTCCCGCGCCTGGTCAACACCGAGGTCACCCTGCAGGTCGTACGACAGGGCCGCCTGGTCTCGGCCCGCGAGGGCGCCGACGCCCTGGACACCACGCGCACCCTGCGGAACACCGACCTGTCCTGAGCGACCCCCCGGCCCCGACAGGGGACCGCCCGCAGGCCGGATCACAGCTGGGTCGGCTGGCGTACCGTCAGACCGTACTGCTTGGCGATGGCGTTCCAGAGCTTGGCTGCCACGGCCTTCTCCTTGCTCGCCGTGCCACTCGCCTTGTTGCCGGCCTGGGTCTCGCTGGTGCCGCGTGCCTTCCCCTTCTTGCAGCCCTTCTTGCCGGCCGCCTGGTCGGCCCAGGCCGCGTAGTGGTTGTCGGCCGACGCCGAGGCCTGCCACGCCTTGGTGAGGGCGGCGGTCAGCTCCGTGTGCTGGGGCAGCTTGTCCACGGACAGCTGGGAGAGGCTGGTGACCAGCCCGGTGCGCTGCTTGGCGGCCTCACGCAGGTCCTTGGCAGCCTCCGGCAGCTTCTTGCAGGACTTCACGTCGGCCACGGCGTTCATCACCGTGGCCCGTCCGGTGCCGCTGTGGGCCAGCAGCTTGTCCAGCTCCACGGCCTGCTGCCGGACCGGGTCGACGGACGGCGAGGGCGAGGGCGAGGGCGGGGGCGACGCGGACTCGGAGGCCTGAGTCGTGGCGGACACCGTCTGGTTGCCGGCCTTGTCCTCCTCGCCACCGCCGCCGGCCATCATCGCGCCCGCGCCGACACCGACGACGGCTATGCCGACGCCCACGGCCGCGAGGAGCGGCAGACGCGAACCGGTCCGACCACCGCCGCGGCCACCCTGGCCGCCACCGCTGTCGTGCCCGCGCCGTCGACCGCCGCCACCGCCGCCGGGGTCCTGCGGGGCGTACCGGGAGGGGGCGCCGGGGGGCGGGGGCTGCGACTCGTCGAAACGGGGCATCTGCTGGGTGGCCGAGGCCGGACCGTCGGCGCCCGGCGCGCCGCGGAAGAGGTTGTCGAACTCGGCGGGCGGCTGCCGCCCCTCGTCACCGCCGGGCGCGGCACCGTACGGGACCGGGGCGGGGCCACCGGGCACGGGCGCGATGAACTGCGTGGCCTCGGCGTCGGGGTTGGGGGCGGGGGCGGCGGGAGCGGCCTGGTGACCGGCTGCGGACTGGGCGGGGTACTGCGGAGCCCGGCCGAGGAACTGTGTCGACTCGGCGTGTGCCTGGGCGGGTCTCTCAGGAGGCAGCGCGCCCGGACCCACGGGAGGTATGTACTGCGTCACACCCTCGTCCGCGGGTATCCCGACCGGCGGCAGGTACTGGGTGGCGCCCTCACCGACGGGCGGCAGAGCCGCGGACGGCTGGGACTCGGACACCTGGCCGTGCGGCCGGTACTGTCCGTGCCCGCCCTGCTGCCCGTACCCGCCCTGCAGCTCGAACCCGCCCCGCTGCGCGTGCTCCCCCTGCTGCTGCCCGTACGACGGCTGCGACCCGTACGTCTGACCCCCGGCCGGTGCGTCGTACGTCTGACCCCCGGCCGGTCCGCCGTATGTCCGGCCACCGGCCTGTCCGCCGTACGTCGGGGCCTGCGCGCCCTCCGGCGGCAGCGGGCCCGGGCCGGCCTGCGGCGGCAGGGCGCCGGGGGCCTGAGCCGGGCCGCTCTGCGCGGGCCAGGCGTGCTGAGGGGGCGCGGCGGGCGGCTGGGCGGTCTCCGGGGAGCCCCAGGGCTGGGCTTCGGGTTGCGTGGACCAGCCCTGGTCAGGGGACGGGCTCTGCTGCTGCCCCGGGCCCCACGGCTGGTCCCAGGCCTGGCCACCGGGCGGCGCCGAGGCCGGCACGGGCCGGCCGGACTGCGGGCCGACGGGTCCGCCTGCCGGGCCCGGCAGCAAGGGCTCGCCACCGTCCGAGGGCAGCACGATGCCTTCGTGCGCTTGCCGCGCCGAGGGCTCCTCGCCCTGTCCACTCTGCGTCACCGGGACTCCTACGAATGGGGGACCTTCGGAATCGTCGGCTCACGCTACCGGGTCCCCGGAGCCCACTGCCACGCAGCACCGGACGTCAACTCCTTCCCTGTGACCGCAGTAACAAAACCGGGCCGCGGCACGCTGTTGATGCCCTTTTCCGCTCACCACGCCGGAGTTCACCGCGCGTTCGAGCAACCGCGGCCCCTTCGTTCACGCGGCGGCCTGCAGCTCGAGCCGCGCCCCGAACTCCCTCACCACCGCCTCCTGCCCGTACGGTTCCAGCCTCGCCTGGAAGTCCTCCAGGTACTCGGCGCCCCGGTTCGAGCGCAGCGTTTCGAGGAGTTCCACGGCCTTCGTCGCGGTGTTGCAGGCCTGTTCGACCTCGCGCTGCTGCACCTGGGCGGTGGCCAGCAGCACATGGCCGATGGCCCGCCTGCGCGCCCGTTTCTCCGGATGCCCGTCCAGGGACTGCCGCGCGTACCGCGCCGCCGCGTCGGCCTGCCCGAGGTCCCGGTGGCAGTGCGCCAACTCGTCGGCCAGGTAGGCCTCGTCGAAGTGTGCGATCCACACCGGGTCGTCCCCTGCCGCCGGATCGGCCGTCTCCATCGCGCCGACCGCCCGCCCGGCCGCCGTGTGGGCCGCCCGTACGTCGCCGAGCAGCGCGTGGCCGCGGGCCTCGGCCGCGTGGAACATCGCCTCCGCGCGCGGCGTCACCCGTCCGCGCGCCCCCTCCTGCGCCGCACGCGCCAACTGCGCGATCTCGCGGGGGTTTCCGAGCTGCGCGGCCAGGTGGCTCATGGACGCGGCGAGGACGTATCCGCCGTAGCCGCGGTCCCCTGCCGCCTGCGCGAGCCGCAGCGACTGGATGTAGTACCGCTGGGCCAGCCCCGGTTGCCCGGTGTCGACAGCCATGTACCCGGCCAGTTCCGTCAGTCGGGCCACTGTGGCGAACAACTCCCGCCCGACCGCCTCCCGGTAGGAGCCCGCGAGCAGCCCGGAGACGACGCTGTTCAGGTAGTGCACGACCACCGGGCGCACGTGCCCGCTGCCGTGCTGGTGGTCGAGGTCGACCAGCGCCTGCGTCATCGCCCGCACCGCCGCCACGTCGGACCGGCCCACCCGCGGCCCGGCCGAGCGCGACACCTGCGAGTCGGGGGCGGAAATCAGCCAGTCGCGGCTCGGTTCGACGAGCGCGGACGCGGCGACGGAGGAGCCGGACAGGAAGTCCCGGCGCCCCACGTCGCTGCGCCACAGCTCGCAGACCTGCTCGATGGCTCCCAATACCGTCGGCGAGAACTGGAGGCCGACGCCCGACGCGAGGTTCTTGCCGTTGGACATGCCGATCTCGTCGATCGTGACCGTGCGGCCGAGCTTGCGTCCCAGCGCCTCGGCGATGATCGCCGGTGCCCGGCCGCGCGGTTGCTGTCCGCGCAGCCAGCGGGCGACGGACGTCTTGTCGTACCGAAGGTCGAGACCGTGCTCGACCCCGCACATGTTGACCCGGCGGGCGAGGCCCGCGTTCGAGCAGCCCGCTTCCTGAATGAGCGCCTGCAGTCGTTCGTTCGGCTGCCGCGCGACGAGAGGCCTTGCGGCCATGGCGTAACCCCCATGCGGTCTCATGCGGTTCGATGCGGTCCCGGCGGACGGGAAGATCCGACTGTGAAGATCAATGCCCCGTCGATGTGCCGACAATGCGAGACTTACGGACCTTGCGAGACTTACGGACCTTGCGAGACTTGCGTGGCTTGCGAGACTTACGGAGCTTGCAGGACTTACGAAGCTTGCGAAGGCTGCCGGGGCGGGGCCGATGTCGGCCCCAGACGTGCTACCCAGCTCCCGAGGCGAATCCTCCTGCGCGCCCCCGCCCATGCACCCATGCGCCCCGGGTGGGGAATCGATGCTCCTCCCCGCGCGCGCAACCCCCCGTAACCCCCGGTGACCACGGGAGTTGAGTTCCACGTGGAAGAGACCATCCCCGGCACCGAAGCCGCACAGATCCCCCAGCAGCGCGGCGCATCGCTGCTGGAGACCGCCGTACGCTATGCCGAGGAGCGCCACTGGGACGTGTTTCCCGGTACCTGGCTGGAAGCCGCCGACGGGGTGCAGCGATGTTCCTGCGCGGACCCGGCGTGCGCCGCCCCGGGCGCGCACCCGGCGCTCGACGACTGGGCGACGCGGGCGACGGGCAGCGCGACCGTCGCCCGCCGGATGTGGCAGAAGCAGCCGACGGCGTCGATCCTGCTGCCCACGGGTCGGACGTTCGACGCGATCGACGTGCCCGAGACCGCGGGGTTCCTGGCGCTGGCCCGGATGGAGCGGATGGGGCTGACGCTCGGGCCGGTGACGCTGACGCCGGACCGGCGGATGCGGTTCTTCGTCCTGCCGGGGGCCACGGTGAAGGTGCCGGATCTCGTGCGGCGGTTGGGATGGTCGCCGTTGTCCCTCGACCTGACCGCGCTGGGGGAGGGCACGTACGTGGCCGCGCCGCCCACCCGGTACGGGACACGGGGGGCGGTGCAGTGGGCGTGCCGGCCCACGGCGGCGAACCGGTGGCTGCCGGACGTGGAGGAGTTGATCTCGGCGTTGGCCTATGCCTGCGGTCGGGATCGCTAGACGGCACTCGGCCGGTGCGCGAGCGCGGTCCGTCGCGGTGGGGTCAGCCTTCGCGGAGGCTGTCCAGGAAGGGCTCGATGGCCGCCCGCCACGCCTCCGGCTGGTCGTAGTGGACGAGGTGGCCGGCGTCGGCGACCTCTGCGTACTGGCCGCGCGGCAGCACGCGGACCATCTCCTGCGCCTCGGCCCGGCCCAGCTCGCCGTCGAGGCCGCGGACGACCAGGGTGGGGCAGCGCACCTGTGCCAGGTCCTCCCAATGGGCGTCGTGGACCCAGGTCTCGCGGGACCTGAGCATCTGCGCCGGCTCGAAGACCGGCCGCCAACCGTCCGGGGACTCGGCCATCACCTCGGCGTAGAACTCTCCCCGGGCCGGGTTCGGGCGCTCCACCCACGGATCGTCCTCACCGAACCACTTGCGGACGTCGGCGAGGGTGGCGAAGGGGACCGGCCAGGCACGGAACCACTCGGCCCAGGTGTGCTGCGTGGCGCCGCCGAGCGCGGAGGCCCGCATGTCACAGATGATCAGGCCGCGCACCAGGTCGGGGCGTTTGGCGGCGAGCTGCCAGGCGGTCAGCGCGCCCATGGCGTGGCCGATCAGGACGGCCGGGCCGAGGTCGAGCTGCTCCAGTGCGGACTCGACGTCTTCGACGTAGGCCTCACGGGTGCAGTCCGCCCGCGGAGGCTTGTCGCTGCGGCCGTGCCCGCGCTGGTCGAGGGCGACGGCCCGGTGCCGGGCGGAGAGCCAGCGGGCCGTGGGGGCCCAGTGCGAGGCGCGGCCCATCAGGCCGTGCAATAACAGCACGCCCGGCAGGTCACCAGTCCCGTACGAGGGGGCCGCATCCCCCGCGGTCGCTTGCCCCGGAGCCGTGGCGTCCGGGGCCGTGGCGTCCGGGGCCGTCTCGTGCGTCCGGCTGCTCTTGGGAGGGTCGCCGAACTCCCAGGCGGCGAGGCGTACCCCGCCCGCGCCGGTCACGTCGATACGCCGCGCCATAGGTCCTGGCACCCCCCAAGCTTCGCTCGGACCGTCCGTCCCTCCCGGACCGGCCGGTCCTGTGAACCGTGTCCTGCCTGCCGTGCCTGCCGTGCCCGCATGCCTTCCGTGCCCGCATGCCGTGCGGGCACTGCCTTGCCTGGCCTGTCGTCGCGGCCGGCCACCGTGTCCACGGCCGTTCGGCGTCCGCAGACTATCGAATGACTATTCGAAAACGCCGTCCCGCCGGGCAACACCCCTCAATCGAGTGACACCCCGCCAGGATTGATCGCCTCCGGCGAGGGGAGATCTTCATCGGGAGGCGGACCGCTCGGGGAAAACGGTCCGAGGGGATTGACCCTGGGAGCTCGGGGCTCCGGGTCAGTACAGGGGAGGACAGGCCCCGGCGCCACACGGCGCCGGGGCCCTCTCGATCTCTCGGGCACGTCCCTCCCCCTCTCCGACCGGGCGACATCGCTGTCAGGCCACGGCCAAGAGCCCCTTACGTCATATGCCTCACGGCACAGCCTTGCACGCGAAGCGTCCGGGCGCTGCTGTTCGGCTCGGTGAATCCCGGAATCGACGGGATCGGCGCGGTGGCGCGACATCCCCTCGGAGAGGCGTCGGGTGAAGGCCTACTCGACGACCGCTCAGCGCTTGGCGACGAACACGTGGGAGGCGACGTCCGACTCCAGCTCGGCAGCCTCGCCGCCGCTGCCCACCAGCACACCGCCCGCCGACTCCGTCACGCTCACCACCGAGCCGGGCTGCACACCCGCCCGGCGCAGCGAGTACATCAGCTGCGCGTCCGTCTGGATGGGCTCGCCGATACGGCGCACGACGACGGTCTTGCCCTCCGGGCCCGGGTCCAGGTCGGCGAGCGACACCATGCCCTCGTCCAGGAACGGATCCGCACTGTCCGTCTCGCCCAGTTCCTCCAGGCCCGGGATCGGATTGCCGTACGGCGACTCGGTCGGGTGCCGCAGCAGCTCCAGCACGCGACGCTCGACGGCCTCGCTCATCACGTGCTCCCAGCGGCACGCCTCGGCGTGCACCTGCTCCCACTCCAGCCCGATCACGTCGACGAGCAGGCACTCCGCGAGCCGGTGCTTGCGCATCACGCGGGTGGCCAGCCGACGACCCTCCTCGGTCAGCTCCAGATGCCGGTCGGCCGCCACGGACACCAGACCGTCGCGCTCCATCCGCGCCACCGTCTGGCTGACCGTCGGGCCGCTCTGGTCGAGCCGCTCGGCGATCCGGGCGCGCATCGGGACCACACCTTCCTCCTCCAGCTCGAGGATGGTGCGGAGATACATCTCCGTGGTGTCGATCAGTCCGGACATTCGTGCCCCTTGATGAGATTGCCGGAAGGCCGACGGCCCACCGGCGCGTGCGCTGGCCCTGCATTCAATTCTGACGCATACCACCGACAACCGTGCCTCGCCGCCCGGACCCGGGCCGGCGCGGCCCGCGAGGCCGTATTGACACCGCACTGGTCCAGACCGCACCGTGATCCGCGACGCAGCCACAGCCGCCACACCGAAGGGGTCCCGCATGAGCGACCGCAAGCCGGCCGGCCAGTTCATCGACGCGGCGATCGACCTCCTGCGACGCGTCCGCGACGAGGAGGCCCACACCATCGAGGCGGCCGGCACGCTGATCGCCGACACGGTACGGGACGGCGGCCGGCTGTTCGCCTTCGGCGCCGGACACTCCTCCCTCGCCGCCCAGGACGTCGTCTACCGCGCGGGCGGACTCGCCCTGATGAACCTGCTCGCCGTGCCCGGCGTCGTCGGCGTCGACGTGATGCCGGCCACGCTCGGCTCCGCACTGGAGCGCGTCGACGGCCTCGCGAGCGCCGTACTGGACTCCTCGCCGCTCCGCGAGGGCGACACCCTGGTGATCATCTCCCTCTCCGGGCGCAACGCCCTGCCCGTGGAGATGGCCCTGAACGCGCGCGCCCTCGGAGTGCGGGTCATCGGCGTGACCTCGGTGGCGTACGCCACCGAGACCAAGTCGCGGCACGCCTCCGGCACCTTCCTCAAGGACCACTGCGACATCGTGCTGGACTCCAAGATCGACGTCGGGGACGCGGAGCTCACGCTCGACACCGTCCCGGCGCCCTTCGCGCCCGCCTCCACGGTCGTCACCAGCGCCCTCCTCCAGGCCGTGATGGCCACGGCGGCCGCGACCCTCGCCGAACGCGGCATCGAACCGCCGCTGCTGCGCTCGGGCAACGTGGACGGCGGCCACGACTGGAACGGGCGCGTGATGGAGCAGTACGGGGACCGGATCTTCTACCGGCGCTGAGCGGCCCCGGGACCGCACTACCGCTTCCCCACCGCGGCGGCCAGATCCAGCGCCGCCGCGATGTGGGCCGCCACGTCCTCCGCGTACATCGCGTCGGACCGCTCGAACGCGCTGCGCCCCGAGCCCCGCAGGAACGTCACGACGCCCAGCGTCCGGCCCCGGCTGCGCAGTACCGCGCACAGGCCATGCACCGTGTCCGCCGGCCACTGCCGGGCGGCGGCCCAGTCACGCACCTGCTCGGCCGACAGCGCCCGGACACCGGCGCCGGCCCGCACCGAGCCCACCCGCTCCACGCACTGCACCGCCGGATGCGCGTCGCCGTAGCGCACCGGCATCCCGGCCGTCCCGGCCGGCAGGCTCGGCCCCGGCCCGCCGGACGGCGTGGCCGCGACCCGGACCAGCCGGACCGGCTCCGCCGCGTCGGTGTCCGCCGCCGCCCCGCCCACGACCCGGTCGATCAGGGCGTGGTCGGCGAACCCGGCGAGCGCGAAGTCCAGGTGGACGACGGCCGCCTCCGCCGGGTCCTCGCACTCGGCCGCGGCACGCGCCGCCCGGTGCAGCTGGTTGGCCCGGAACCGCAGCAGCGCCGCCTCCTGCTCGCTCTGCTTCGACTCCGTGATGTCCTGGAAGAGCCAGCCGACGCCCAACGGCACCGGCTCCTCCGCGAGCGGCGACGCCAGCCGCACGAACCCGCTGCGCCAGCACCGGCGCCGCTCACCCTCCGGGCCCCGCACACTCACCCACACCTCGGCGGGCGCGGGCGGCGTGCCCTCCGCCAGGACGTGCGTCAGCGCGTTCTCCAGCTCCTCGACGCCCTGGGCGAGCAGATCACCGAGCGGCCGGCCCAGTACGGACGTACGCCCGGCACCCAGCGCACGCGCCGCGTGGGCGTTCACCACGGCGGGCCGCAGATCCGCGTCCACGAGTACGACGCCCCAGCTCGCGTCCTCCAGCAGCGCCTCGCTCAGCGCGATGGACCGCTCCAGGTCGATCTGCGCGTGCACCTCGCTGAACGCGCAGTACACGCCCGCGGGTCTGCCGTCGGGGCCGCGCACGGCCGCGGACTGGGTGCGCACCAGCACCCGCCCGCCGCCCTTGGTCAGCAGCGCGAACTCGTGCACCTGCCGCCCCGGGGCCCGCATCGCGGACAGCAGCCGCTCCTCGACCTCCCCGGCGTCCGCCCGGCGCACGGCCCATCCGGCGAAACCCTGCCGCCCCACGGCCTCGGCCGCGCTCCAGCCCAGGATCCGCTCCGCCTCGCGGTTCCAGTGCGTGACGACACCGTCCCCGTCGAACGCACACAGGGCGGCGTCCATACCGTCGAGGAGCGCGGCCAACAGGTCCGCGCCGTCCCGCTCGGGCTGTTCCGGCTCGTCCGGCCCCAGCTCGTCGGTGGTCCCACTACGCCGGGAAGCACTCACCTGGACCCCCTGCAGGCTGCGTCCGCCGTACGGTACGCCGGTTCGCTCACTGGCCTTCATTCAACTCGAACGTGATGCAGCACACACCGAGTTCCCGCAAGATTGCGAAAATCGTTGTACCGCGGAAACTCGGCATACGCCCCCGTCATGCCGGGTGCCGCCACCCCCTGCCACGGTCTCACGCGGCCGAAGGCCGACCCGAAAAAAAGGGTTGAACGATGCCGGTCGGCTTCCTAGTGTGGTTGTCACTTCAGAAGGGAGGTGGTTCGGCAGATGTATGAATACCGGACGGAAGAGGTGGCTGCGGGCTAGCGGCCCGTCACCACATCCTGTGCGGGTGCCGGACCAGCGCGTGCGAGACGCGTGCAGCCGGCCCAATCCCAGGCAGTCACCCGACCCGCGAGTCGCCGGTACGTCCGGCCGGCTCCTCCACTGGAGGAACCTGACTCGCGGGTCGTCTGCGTTCCGCGACCGCGCGTGACCGTCAGTCGGCGATGTCGGCGTAGCCCTCGATCTCGCGCGGGTCCCGGGAGCCGGGGCCCACGTAGCGGGCGGAGGGGCGGACCAGGCGGCCGGTGCGCTTCTGCTCGAGGATGTGGGCCGACCAGCCGGCCGTGCGGGCGCAGGTGAACATCGAGGTGAACATGTGGGCCGGGACCTCGGCGAAGTCCAGCATGATGGCCGCCCAGAACTCGACGTTGGTGGCCAGGACGCGGTCGGGGCGGCGGGCGTGGAGCTCCGCCAGGGCGGCCTTCTCCAAAGCTTCGGCGACCTCGAAGCGGGGTGCGCCCAGTTCGCGGGCGGTGCGGCGCAGGACGCGGGCCCGGGGGTCCTCCGCGCGGTAGACGCGGTGACCGAAGCCCATGAGGCGCTCGCCTGCGTCGAGGGTCTTCCTGACGTAGGCCTCGGCGTCGCCGGTGCGCTCGATCTCCTCGATCATGTGCAGGACGCGGGAGGGGGCGCCACCGTGCAGCGGGCCGGACATGGCGCCGACGGCGCCGGAGAGGGCCGCGGCCACGTCGGCGCCGGTGGAGGCGATGACGCGGGCGGTGAAGGTGGACGCGTTCATGCCGTGTTCGGCGGCGGAGGTCCAGTAGGCGTCGACCGCGGCGACGTGCTTGGGGTCGGGCTCGCCGCGCCAGCGGATCATGAAGCGTTCGGTGATCGAGTTCGCCTTGTCGATCTCGCGCTGCGGGACCATGGGCCGGCCCTGGCCGCGGGCCGACTGGGCGACGTAGGACAGGGCCATGACGGCGGCGCGGGCGAGGTCGGCGCGGGCCTGCTCGGCGTCGATGTCCAGGAGGGGCTTGAGGCCCCAGACCGGTGCGAGCATGGCGAGCGCCGACTGTACGTCGACACGGATGTCACCGGAGTGGACGGGGATGGGGAAGGGCTCGGCGGGCGGCAGGCCGGGGTTGAAGGCGCCGTCGACGAGCAGTCCCCAGACGTTGCCGAAGGAGACGTGCCCGACGAGGTCCTCGATGTCCACGCCGCGGTAGCGGAGGGCGCCGCCCTCCTTGTCGGGTTCGGCGATCTCCGTTTCGAACGCGACGACTCCCTCGAGCCCGGGTACGAAGTCGGACATCAGGCGGCTCCTCGTGATCGTGATGTGTGGCGACCTGTGCGGAGGCGGTGCGGTCGCCCCGGGACCCCCTTCGAGTCCCTCGGATCCACGGTCGTCTCGTCGACTCGCGGTCCTGGCGGTCCTGGCGGTCACCCCTGTGATGCCCCGTTCGGCCGACGGTCATCCAACCGGATCGGGAGCAAGCACGATATCCCCGAGTGCCACGTTTGGGGAGTGGTTGCGGCACTCAGTGCCACGGGGTGACGAAGGACACGGAGGGATCGGCGCGGATACGGCAGGATGGCCGCGTGACCGACCGTGATGCCGTTCCGTCCGGCCCCGCCGTCCCCCTCGATCTCGCCTCGATGCGCAAGCAGTACCGGGCCGAAGGGCTCCTGGAGGCCGAGCTCGCCGCCACCCCGGTCGAGCAGTTCGCCCGCTGGTTCAAGCAGGCCGCGACGGAGGGCGGGCTGTTCGAGCCGAACGCCGTGGTCGTCTCCACGGCGGACGCACAGGGCCGGCCCAGTTCCCGCACGGTGCTGCTGAAGCACTTCGACGAGCGGGGGTTCGTCTTCTACACCAACTACGACTCCCGCAAGGCGCGCGAGCTGGGCGAGAACCCGCACGTCTCGCTGTTGTTCCCCTGGCATCCGATGGCCCGGCAGGTGATCGTGACGGGCGTCGCGCGGCGTACCGGGCGGGACGAGACCGCCGCGTACTTCCGAACCCGGCCGCACGGCTCCCAGCTGGGCGCCTGGGCCAGCGCCCAGTCCTCGGTGGTGGCCGGCCGGAGCGCCCTGGACGCCGCGTACGCCGAGCTGGCGGCGCGCTATCCGGAGGGCGAGCAGGTGCCGGCGCCGCCGCACTGGGGCGGGTTCCGGGTGGTGCCGCGGGCGGTGGAGTTCTGGCAGGGGCGGGAGAACCGGCTGCACGACCGGCTGCGGTACGTGGCCGACGGGGACGGGGACGGAGGCTGGCGGGTGGAGCGGCTCAGTCCGTGAACGGCGGCTGAGGCGTCGTCGCGGACGCCGGGTCCGTCGCCGAGGCGGTCGACCGGGGCGCTGCCCCGCCTCGGTCCAGCGCCCCGTCCAGCAGCCGCGCCCACTGCTCGACCACCCGTTCCCGGCGGCCCGCGTCGTCCGTGAGGAGGTTGGCGAGGCCCAGGCCGCGGGCCATGTCCAGGAAGCCCTGGACGGTCTCGCGGGTGCCGGGGCGGCTCTCGTCGGCGCCGAGGAGGTCGACGGCGATGCGGTGCGTCTCGCGGCCGACGCGGGCCTCCAGCTCGGTCACCCGGCCGCGCAGCTGTTCCTCGTCGGAGGCCGCCACCCACAGGTGGAGGGCGGCGCGGAACAGCGGGCCGGTGTAGAGATCGACCAGGGCGGACACCACGACCCGGCGGTCCCCGGCCGCCGGTCCCTCGGGGGACAGGGCGCGCAGCGCGACGGACCGTTCCTCCGCCACGTATTCCACGGCCGCAGTGAAGAGGTCCTCGCGGGTCGGGAAGTGGTGCTGGGCGGCGCCTCGGGAGACTCCGGCGTGTTCGGCGACGGCGGAGACCGTGGAGCCGGCCCAGCCGCGTTCGGCGAGGCAGGACACGGCGGCTTCGAGGAGCCGTCGCCGGGTGGCCCGGCTGCGGTCCTGTTTGGGAACGCGCTCCGCGCGGTCGGCCGTGTTCACGGCGCCGCTCACACCACCCATGGAGGATCCCGTCGTTCGAGGAAGGCCGTCATCCCCTCGCGGGCCTGCGGGGAGGCGAACAGCCGGGCCGAAAGCGCTGCCAGGTCGGCCGCGTCCCGGTCGAAGGCCTCCAGCACCCTAGCCGTGAGCAGCCGCTTCGTCTCGGCCAGGCCCTGCGGTGAGGCACGGCGCACACCGTCCAGTACGGGTTCGAGTACGGCGTCCACGTCGTCGCCGGCCACCGTGACCAGGCCGATCCGGGCGGCCTCGGCGGCGCCGAAGCGCTCCCCGGTGAGGTAGTAGCGGGCGAGGGCGCGGGGGTCGGTGCGGGGCAGGAGGGGCAGGGAGATCACGGCGGGGGCCACGCCGACGCGGACCTCGGTGCAGGCGAACGTCGACTCCGTGGACGCCCCCGCGATGTCGCAGGCGGCGAGCAGTCCGAGGCCGCCCGCGCGGACGTGCCCGGCGACGCGGGCGACGACCGGCTTGGGCAGCTCGGTGATCTGCCGGAGCAGGCCGGCCAGGGCGTCCGGCCCGGGCGGGTCGCGCAGGTCGGCGCCGGCGCTGAAGGTGTTGCCGGTGTGGGTGAGGACGACCGCGCGGACGCCGGTGTCCCGGCCGACGTCGGTGAGGGCGTCGGCCAGGTCGCCGACGAGGGCGGCCGAGAGGGCGTTGCGGTGGTGCGGCGAGTCGAGTGTGAGGATCTCGACGCCCCGCGCGCGGGTGCGGCCGACCAGGGGCGCTTTCCGGTTCACGGGTGCTTCCCCGGTCACGGGCGCCGCCCTCCGCCGGTCTCGGCGAGGGCGGCGGCGACGCGGTCGAGCACCGCGTCGTGGAGGGGCGGATCGGCGGGCGGGACGTCTGGGTACTCGCTGCGGAACACGGTTCCTCCAGGGGCGGCCGGGTGGCCGGAGAGGCTGGGGGGTGTCGTTCGGATCAGGTCGGCTCCGGAAACGGTGCCTTGCCGTCGCAGCCGAGCGGGGTCCGGTGCGGGCGGCTGCGAGGCGGAGGAGAGCGACAGGGCGGAGCCCACCGGCAAGATTCCAACGGCACCCCCTAGTACGACTTGGGCAGGCCCAGGGTCTGGTGGGAGACGTAGTTGAGGATCATCTCCCGGCTCACCGGGGCGATACGGGCCACGCGCGACGCCGTGATCAGCGAGGCCAGACCGAACTCACGGGTGAGGCCGTTGCCGCCGAGGGTGTGCACGGCCTGGTCGACGGCCTTCACGCAGGCCTCCCCTGCGGCGTACTTGGCCATGTTGGCGGCCTCCCCGGCGCCGATGTCGTCACCGGCGTCGTAGAGGTGGGCGGCCTTCTGCATCATCAGGCGGGCCAGTTCGAGGTCGATGTGGGCCTGGGCGAGGGGGTGGGCGATGGCCTGGTGGGCGCCGATGGGGGTCTTCCACACGGTGCGCTCGCGGGCGTAGTCGAGAGCGCGGGAGAGCGCGTAGCGGCCCATGCCGATGCCGAAGGCCGCCGTCATGATGCGTTCGGGGTTGAGGCCGGCGAAGAGCTGGAGGAGACCCGCGTCCTCTCCCCCGCTGCCGGAGGCGTGGGAGGAGCCCCCACCGACGAGCGCGTCGGCGGGCAGCCGTACGTCGTCGAGGGTCAGCTCGAACTGCGTCTCGTCGGCGTCCAGTTCCATGTCGATCGCGCGGCGCTCGAAGCCCGGGGTGTCGCGGGGGACGATGAACAGACAGGGCTTGAGCCTGCCGGTGCGGCCCTCTTCGGTGGGCACGGTTTCGGTGCGGCCGACGACGAGGGTGGCGTCGCAGATGTCGACACCGCTGATGAAGACCTTGCGGCCGGTGAGCAGCCAGTCGTCGCCGTCGCGGCGGGCGGTCGTGGTGATGCGGTGGCTGTTGGAGCCGGCGTCGGGTTCGGTGATGCCGAAGGCCATCATGCGGGTGCCGTCGGCGAGGGCGGGGAGCCAGTCCTGTTTCTGGGCCTCGGTGCCGAAGCGGGAGATGACGGTGCCGCAGATCGCCGGGGAGACGATCATCATCAGCAGGGGGTTGCCGGCGGCGCCCATCTCCTCCAGGACGATGGAGAGTTCGGCGATGCCACCGCCACCGCCGCCGTACTCTTCCGGCAGGTTGACGCCGATGTAGCCCAGTTTGGCCGCCGCCTGCCAGAAGTGCCTGCTGTCGGCGCCGGGGGGACGGACGTAGTTCCTGGTGAAGTCCGCTACCGCTTCGCGAAGGTACGTGTGCTCTTCGGGTTCGATGAGGGTGGTCACTGTGCTCCTTCAGATCCGGGAGGTGTGTGGCTGGTCGCTCTCACGCGGCGGAGCCGTGCGTTCCCTGCGGGCCCCGCCCCTGCTCGGCGTCTCCCTCTACTCGGCGTCTTCCACTACTACGGCCAGCAGTGCGCCGACCTCCACCTGCCTGCCGGGCTCGGCGTCGAGGGCCGTGAGCGTGCCCGTGGCCGGGGCGGTGATCCGGTGTTCCATCTTCATCGCCTCCAGCCACAGGAGGGGCTGGCCGGCCTGGACCGTCACCCCCTGGGTGAGCCCTTCCGCGACGCGGACGACGGTGCCCGGCATGGGGGCGAGAAGGGAGCCGGGGGTGTGCTGGGCGGTGGGGTCGGGGAAGCGGGGCAGTGCGGTGAGGCGGGTGGCGTCGACGTGGATCTGGTCGCCGTACGCCGCCACCTCGAACGTGCGCCGTACGCCGTCCGCTTCCAGCAGGACCATGTGCGGGTCGGCGTGGACGACGCGTACGCCGTCGGCGGTGAGGCCGGTGCGGGTGTGGTGGTAGTGGACCTCGTGTTCCTCGCCCGCCGTGGCGTACCGCTTCACCTGGGGCCGCGAGGGCAGGTTGCGCCAGCCGCCGAACCGGCCCGCGCGGGCGCTCGCGTCGGCGAGGGCGGCGGCCAGCGGGGCGAGGGGGTCGGGGGCGGGCCCGGTGAGGGCGGACAGGTGGCGGTCGTAGAAGCCGGTGTCCATGCGGGCGGAGGTGAACTCCTCGTGACGCAGGGAGCGGACGAGGAGGTCGCGGTTGGTGACCGGGCCGTGGATCGCGGCCCGCTCCAGGGCGCCGGCGAGGCGGCGGACGGCCTCGGCGCGGGTGGGTGCGTGGGCGACGGCCTTGGCGAGCATCGGGTCGTAGTGGACGCCGATGTCGTCGCCGTCGGTGCAGCCGGTGTCGAGGCGGATGCCGTCGGGCACGGTGAGGCGGTGCAGGCGGCCGGTCTGCGGGGCCCAGCCGTTCGCCGGGTCCTCGGCGTACAGGCGGGCCTCGACGGCGTGGCCGCGTGCGCGTGGGGGATCGGTTCCGAGGGCGTGGCCTTCGGCGATACGGAGCTGGAGGGCGACGAGGTCGAGGCCGAAGACCGCCTCCGTCACCGGGTGTTCGACCTGCAGGCGGGTGTTCATCTCCAGGAAGTGTGCCCCGCCGTCCGCGATGAGGAACTCGACGGTCCCGGCGCCGGTGTAGTCGACGGCGCGGGCGGCGCGCACGGCCAGCGTGTGGAGTTCCGCCGTCAGTTCGTCGCTCAGACCCGGGGCGGGGGCTTCCTCGATCACCTTCTGGTGGCGGCGCTGGAGGGAGCAGTCCCGGGTGCCGAGTGCCCATACCGTGCCGTGGGTGTCGGCGAGGATCTGCACCTCGACGTGGCGGCCGTTCTCGACGTAGGGCTCCACGAACACCGAGCCGTCTCCGAAGGTGCTCGCCGCCTCCGCGCGGGCGGCGGTCAGTTCGGCGTCGAGGTCGGCGAGGCGCCGTACGACGCGCATGCCGCGTCCGCCGCCGCCCGCCGTGGCCTTCACCAGCACCGGCAGGTCCGACTCGGTGACCGGGCCGAGGGGCGTGACGCCCAGCAGTTCCTTGGCGCGTGTCTTGGACGCCATCGCCTCGATGGCCTCGGGGGGTGGTCCGATCCAGGTCAGGCCGGCGTCGGTGACGGCACGGGCGAAGCCGGCGTTCTCGGAGAGGAAGCCGTAGCCGGGGTGGACGGCGTCGGCGCCGGCGGCGATCGCGGCCTTCACGATCAGGTCGCCGCGCAGGTAGGTGTCGGCGGAGGCCGCGCCCGGCAGTCGTACCGCCGCGTCGGCGACGCGCGCGTGGAGGGCGTTCTCGTCGGCGTCCGAGTACACGGCGACCGTCCGGATCCCCGACGCACGGCAGGTGCGGAAGACCCGGCAGGCGATCTCGCCCCGGTTGGCGACGAGGACGGTGTTGATCACGGTGTTCCGCTCGCCGGTCACCGGGCTTTCCTCACCGGTCACAGGGTTTCCCTCGCTGGTCACAGGGTTTCCCTCGCTGGTCACAGTGTGTTCCCCTCACATCGCTCACATCGCTCACATCCGAAAGACGCCGAAGCCGCCGCGCACGCCCTCGTAGGGCGCGGTGTGGATGGCGGACAGGCACAGGCCGAGCACGGTGCGGGTGTCGCGCGGGTCGATGACGCCGTCGTCGTAGAGCCGCCCGGACAGGAACATGGGCAGCGACTCGGACTCGATCTGCCGCTCCACCATGGCGCGCAGCGCCGCGTCGCCCTCGTCGTCGTACGGCACTCCCTTCGCGGCGGCCGACTGGCGGGCGACGATGGAGAGCACTCCGGCGAGCTGCTGCGGGCCCATGACGGCGGACTTGGCGCTGGGCCAGGCGAAGAGAAAGCGGGGGTCGTAGGCGCGGCCGCACATGCCGTAGTGGCCGGCTCCGTAGGAGGCGCCGAGGAGGACGGACAGGTGGGGCACGCGGCTGTTGGCGACCGCGTTGATCATCATCGCGCCGTGCTTGATGATGCCGCCCTGCTCGTACTCCTTGCCGACCATGTAGCCGGTGGTGTTGTGCAGGAAGAGGAGTGGGATGTCGCGCTGGTTGGCGAGCTGGATGAACTGGGCGGCCTTCTGCGACTCCTCGCTGAACAGGACGCCCCGGGCGTTGGCGAGGATGCCGACCGGGTAGCCGTGCAGGGCCGCCCATCCGGTCGTCAGGCTCGTCCCGTACAGGGGCTTGAACTCGTCGAAGTCGGAGGCGTCGACGATGCGGGCGATGACCTCGCGCGGGTCGAAGGGGGCCCTGAGGTCGGCGGGGACGATGCCGAGCAGGTCCTCCGGGTCGTACTTCGGGGGCTCGGCGGGGGCCGGGTCGGCGTACGCCTTGCGGTGATTGAGGCGGGCGACGACGCGGCGGGCCTGCCGCAGCGCGTCCGGTTCGTCCACGGCGAAGTGGTCGGCGAGACCCGAGGTGCGGGCGTGCATCCCGGCGCCGCCCAGCGACTCGTCGTCGCTCTCCTCGCCGGTGGCCATCCTGACCAGCGGTGGCCCGCCGAGGAACACCTTGGCACGCTCCTTGACCATGATCACGTGGTCGGACATGCCGGGGATGTAGGCGCCCCCGGCGGTCGAGTTGCCGAAGACGACGGCGACGGTGGGGATGCCGGCCGCCGACAGCCGGGTGAGGTCCCGGAAGATCGCGCCGCCGGGGATGAAGATCTCCTTCTGCGACGGCAGGTCGGCGCCCCCGGACTCGACCAGGCTGACGCAGGGCAGCCGGTTGGCGAGCGCGATGTCGTTGGCGCGCAGGGCCTTCTTCAGCGACCAGGGGTTGCTGGCGCCGCCGCGCACGGTCGGGTCGTTGGCGGTGATCAGGCACTCGACGCCCTCGACGACGCCGATGCCGGTGACGAGGGAGCCGCCCACGGTGTACTCACTCCCCCAGGCCGCCAGCGGCGACAGTTCCAGGAAGGGCGTGTCGGGGTCGAGGAGCAGTTCGACGCGCTCGCGGGCGAGGAGCTTGCCGCGTTTCCGGTGCCGGGCGACGTACTTCTCGCCGCCGCCCGCCAGTGCCTTGGCGTGTTCGGCGTCGAGGTCTGCGAGACCGGCGAGCATGGTCGCGCGGTTCGCCCGGTGGTCGGGGGCGGTGGGGTCGAGGGCTGAGGCGAGGACGGTCACAGGAGGACCTCCGGGATGTCCACGTGCCGGGCGCGCAGCCATTCGCCGAGCGCCTTGGCCTGGGGGTCGAAGCGGTGCTGGGCGGCGACGCCCTCGCCGAGGATGCCCTCGACGACGAAGTTGACGGCGCGCAGGTTGGGGAGCGGGTGCCGGGTGACGGGCAGGTCTCGGGCCTCGGGGATCAACTCCCGGAACCGGTCTGTGGTCAGTTCGTGCGCGAGCCAGCGCCAGGCGTCGTCGGTCCGGACCCAGACGCCGACGTTTGCGTCCCCGCCCTTGTCGCCGCTGCGGGCGCCGGCGACGAGACCGAGGGGGGCGCGGCGGACGGGGCCGGGCGGGAGGGGCTCCGGCAGGGGCGGTTCCGGTACGTCCGCCAGTACGGCGGTGTCCCGGGCGGCCGGTACCGGGACCCGGCGCCCGTCGTGGAGGACGGCGACGTGGTCCACGGCGTCCCGCGGCACGCGGGCGGCCTCGAACACGCCGTACGGGGCGCCCTTGCCCGGAGGCGCCGGCAGGTGGAAGCCGGGGTAGCTGGACAGCGCCAGTTCGACGGCGGCCGCGCTCAGTACCCGGCCGACCTTCTCCTGCTCGGGGTCGCGCACGACGAGCCGCAGCAGGGCGCTCGCCGTCTCCTCGGTGGGGGCGTCGGGCCGGTCGGTCCGGGCCAGATCCCAGCTCACCTCGGCCGGACGTGACCCGGACGCGGCGAAGAAGTCGCGCATCTGCTGTCGTACCAGCGCCGCCTTGGACGGGATCTCCAGGCCGGTGAGGACGAAGACGACCTCGTTGCGGAAGCCGCCGAGGCGGTTGACCCCGACCTTGAGCTCCGGGGGCGGGGCCTCGCCCCGGACGCCGTCGATCCGCACCCGGTCGGGGCCGTCCCGCGTGAGCCGTACGGTGTCCAGGCGGGCCGTGGTCTCCGGCCCCGCGTACCGTGCCCCGGCCGTCTCGTACAGGAGCTGCGCGGTCACGGTGCCGACATCGACGAGGCCGCCGGTGCCGGGGTGCTTGGTGACGACGCTGCTGCCGTCCTCGTGCAGTTCGGCGAGGGGGAAGCCGGGCCGCAGGGCGCCGCCCTCGCCGAAGAACGCGTAGTTCCCGCCGGTCGCCTGTGCCCCGCACTCCAGCACGTGTCCGGCGACGACCGCGCCCGCCAGCCGGTCGTACTGGGTCGGCGCCCAGCCGAAGTGCGCGGCGGCGGGCCCGGTGACCAGGGCGGCGTCGGTGACCCGCCCGGTGACGACCACGTCGGCGCCCGCGCGCAGGCACTCGGCGATGCCGAACCCGCCGAGGTAGGCGTGCGCGGCCAGTGCTCCCGGGTGGGCGGCGGTGAGGTCGTCGCCCTCGACGTGCGCGACCCGTACGGGGATGCCGAGGCGGTCGGCGAGGGTGCGTACGGCGTCGGCGAGTCCGGCGGGGTTGAGTCCGCCGGCGTTGCTGACGATCTTCACGCCCCGGTCGTGGGCGAGGCCGAGGCACTCCTCCAGCTGCCGCAGGAAGGTGCGGGCGTACCCGGCGCCGGGGTCCTTCAGCCGGTCGCGGCCCAGGATCAGCATGGTCAGCTCGGCGAGGTAGTCGCCGGTGAGGACGTCCAGCGGGCCGCCGGTGAGCATCTCGCGCATGGCGTCGAAGCGGTCGCCGTGGAAGCCGGAGGCGTTGCCGATGCGGAGCGGCTCCTTCGCCCCCTTCACCCCCTTCATCGCCGGTCCTCCCCCGGCTTCCGTCCCGCTCCCGGCGGCCCTGCGAAGGCCTGGGCGATGTCCAGCCAGCGGTCGGCGTCCGGGCCCTCGGCGGTGAGGGCGAGGCCGGTGCGGTGGGCGCGCCGGGTGGCGAGGAGGCAGAAGTCGAGGGCGGGGCCGGTGACGCGTTGCGCCGCGTCACCGGGGCCGTACGCCCACACGTCGCCGCCGGGGCCGGTGAGCTCCACGCGGAACGGCTCGGCGGGCGGGGTGAGGCCATGGGTGGCGTAGGCGAAGTCCCGGGCGCGCACGCCGATGCGGGCGACGTGCCTCAGACGGTCGGTGGGTGGGCGCGTCACACCGAGGGTGTCGGCGATGTCGAGGCCGTGGGCCCAGGTCTCCATCAGGCGGCCGGTGGCCATGGAGGCGGCGGCCATGGGCGGGCCGTACCAGGGGAAGCGGGCGCCGGGGGCCGACTCGCGCAGCGCCTTGTCCAGGGCGGCGCGGCCCTCCCGCCAGGCGGCCAGCAGCTCGGCGGGGGCTCGCCGGGCACCTTCGTCGGCGCCGTCGTCGACGTACCGGCCGGGTGCGGCGAGGGCCTGCTCCGCCAGGACGCGGAAGCCGTCCTCGTCGGTGACGGCCAGCAGGGCCGACCGGTCGGTCCAGGCCAGGTGCGCGATCTGGTGGGCGACCGTCCAGCGGGGCGCGGGGGTGGCGAGGCACCACTCCCCGGGGCTCAACCGGGCGACCAGCGCGTCGACTTCCTCGCTCTCCTCGCGCAGGTCGTCGATCACGGGCGTCGGGTCGGACACGGGCGCTCCCCTCGGGCACGGCGGCGTGCGGCGCGGTGTGGTGGGGAGCATGGCAGCGGGGCAGGAAACAATCAAGCACGCTTGCATGAATTCGGCCGCCGACACTACGGCGGTCTCCGCCGCCGGCCGACGCGGCTCCGGCTCCGGCTCCGGCCGGCCCGGGACGGGACGGTCTGCCAGGTCGCTGCGGCCGTCACCGGTGCAGTCGTGGCGGACGACGGTGCCGGCCCTCGCGGGCCGGCCCGCAGGATGGCCGACCGGTTCTCAGCCGGTGACGCGGAGTTCGACCAGAACGGAACGCAGCCCGGTGTCGCCGGACTCGCCGACCGGCTGGTACTCGTTGCTGGGCACCTTGACGACCGTTTCCCTGCCCTCGGCGGTCAACGTCGCCTCGACCGGGCGGTCCTCGGTCCACACTCCGTACGCGTCGGGCAGCTCCAACGACAGATAGCCCGACCCGGTGGTGGCACGGAAGCAGTAACCACCGTTGTCCAGGCGTGACTCGATCTTGATGTTCCACGTATCGGTGCACGGCACCAACGTGATGTGGCCGTCACCCCGCTTGAGGGTGATGCCCCGCTCTTCGAGGATCCGGTCCGCCCCGGGATAGTTGAAGTCCTCGACCGCGTAGGGGATCCCGGCCACGTCCGCCGCCTGGTCTGCGGCCCGGGGGGTCGCCTGCGCACCAGTGGTCATGGTCACAACCCCCAGGCCCAGCGCGAGAACACCGGACACCCCCAGGACGACTCCCCTGCGGTCACGCGGTATCAGCATGTGCTTCCTTCCTCGATGAGCACCCGTCAGCCGAGAGTCTTCCCCCTCCGCATCGCGAAAGTAAAGCACATGTAAGAATCCCGCGAGCATGCCGTGAAGTGCTGTTTCTCGTCGCAGAGATGGCGATGGGGCACATCAACTCGGCCTTCCGCTTTGCCGACTTCCGCTCGGGCTGACCCGAGGTGGAGGCAGAGCGTGGTCCTTACGAACCGAGAAGAGTCAAGTGAAGATACTGAGACGTCCTGTACGGAACGGCCGAAGGCCGAGAGGCGCACCGCCCCGGCAGGGCATGCTCCACAGAACCTGTGCGGTCCTGCTCGCCGGCGCGGTCGGAGCCGGGCTGCTGGCGGCGTCGCCCGCGACCGCGGCGGACGGGACCGAACCGGTGGCTTCCAGCCGCGCGCTGACCGTTCACGCCTGGACGTTCGGCGGCGCGGGCGTCAGGGAGGCGGCCGAACGGGCACTCGTCGGGTCCGCGGAGGACATCGAGCAGTTCCTCGCCGCCAAGGACTCCCTCCAGCTGGCCGACGACAAGGTGGACACGAGCCGCATCCTCAACGCGGGCGGCCCTGCGGTGCGTGAGGCGGCCAAGAGCGCTTTGGCCGGCGCACCGGAGGACCTGCACGCTTTCTTGAAGGGCGGCTGGAAGGCACCGCACCGGCAGGACCGGCGCGTCGAGGTCTCACGCGTGGTCAACCTGGGTGGTCCCGGCGTGCAGGACGCCGGCGAGGCGGCGCTGAAGGGCACGCCCGAGGACGTCGAGAAGTTCCTCGAACAGACCCAGTTCACGGCGCGGCAGGCCGATGACCGGGTACAGGTCTCGAAGCTGTACAACAGCGGCGGACCGAACGTGAAGGCAGCCGCGAAGCTGGCGCTGCAGGGCACCTACGCGGACATCATCGAGTTCCTCGAAGTAGGGCAGTTCGTCGCGCGCAACCGCGACCAGGAACACGCCACCATCGCCCAGCTGACCGAGCAGGCCAAGCAGTCGGGCAAGCAGGCGGAGGACGCGACGAAGGCCGCCCAGGAGTCGGCCGCCAAGGCCGAGGCCGCGTCCGATCTGGCCAAGCAGGCCGCACAAAAGGCGGCCGCGGAAACCGCTGCGGCCAAGGACGACGCGGGCCGCGCCGCGGTGAAGGCCAAGCAGGCCGCCGACGCCGCCCGCGCAGCCGCGGCCGCCGCCCAGACGGCGATCGACTCGGCCAATGCCGCCACCCGGTCCGCGCGCATCGCGGCGCTGGCCGCCGCGCAGACCGCCAGCGCCGCGGCTGCCGCCGCCGACGCGGCGGCCCGTGCCTACAACGCGGCGATCGCCGCGGGCAAGGACAAGAACCAGGCACAGCATGCCTCCGACATGGCCAAGGCCGCGAAGGCGGCGGCGAACCTGGCCATCGAATCGGGCAAGGCAGCCGAGCAGGCCGGCAGGGCGTCCCTGGCCGCCGCCAACGCGGTGGCCGCGGCGAAGAACGCGGGCGGCAACGCCGACGCCGCCGCCGACGCCGCCGACGAGGCGGCCGATCACGCCGCCGCAGCCGGCGCCTCCTCGGCCCAGGCGAGGGCCGCGGCGGCGGAGACGCGCCGCCACGCGGCGGAGGCCAACCGTGCCGCCACCGCGGCGGAGACCCTCGCACGCAAGTCGGCCACCGCCGCGGCCGAGGCGCGGGACGCGGCGAACTCGGCCGCCACGCACGCCAACAACGCGGCCGTCGCCGCGGAGGAGGCGGCACAGCACGCCGGCGAGGCACAGGACGCCGCCGCCGAGGCGACCAAGCTGGCCAACGCCGCGAAGGTCGCGGCCGACGCGGCCACCACCGCGGTGGCCACCGCCCGCGAGACCTTCGCCCTCGCCCGCGAGGTCGAGGCCGAGGACCTCGCCACACGCACCACCGCGGCGATCGAGAGGGCGAAGACCGGGAAGGCGACCACCGACGAATTCACCGTCGAGGCGTCCGCCAGCGTGGTCGAGGGCCATGCCATCGCGGAGGACACCGCCGCCCTGGCTGCCGAGGCGGCCCGTCCCGACGCCGACACCGCCGCACTGGCCCGGCAGGGCCGCGCCGTGGCGCTGCGGGCCATGAAGTACTTCGGCACCTGGCGTCAGGACGCCGCGGCCGAGGCACTCTCCGGCACCGACGGCGATGTGCTGGAGTACCTGCGTACCGGCTGGAAGGAAGCAGACCGGAACGAGGTGCGCCAGCAGGTTTCCCACCTGGCGTCCGACAGCCCCTATTCCTCGGTGCGTACGGCCGCCACCGAGGCGCTCGCGGGCACCGATCAGGAGATCCGCGACTTCTACACCACCGGCCAGTACGAGGCCGGGTTCGCGGACTACCGGGTCAAGGTCTCCCAGATCCACAACACCGGCGGTCCGGGTGTCAGGGAAGCCGCCGAGAAGGCGCTGGCCGACGGTAGCGCCCGGGCTCTGCTCGACTTCGTCAACAGCGGGCAGTACACGGCGCTCAACGCGGACGAACGCGTGACCGCGAGCCGACTGGTCAACACCGGCGGCGCCGAAGTCCGGTCGGCGGCGAAGGTCGCCATGTCAGGGCCGGCGAACCAGCTGCACGACTTCGTCGAGGTCGGCCAGTACATGGCCGACCGCAAGGACCAGCTCGCGAGTACCCACGTCGCACAGGTCCAGCGGCTCCTCGCCGAAGGCGGCGTCATCGCCGCCAAGGCCCAGGAGAACCGTTGGCTCGCCGCCGAGGCCGCGGCCCGGGCCAACCAGTCGTCCGCCGAGGCGGACCTGGCCGCGGCCCAGGCACAGGACAGCGCCGACAAGGCCGCCGAGTACGCCGTGGACGCCGATGCGGCGGCCGACGCGGCCGCGAGCAGCGCCGCCAGTGCCAGGCAGTCGGCCACCACCGCCCGCGCGGCGGCCGACCGGGCCGAACAGGACGCCGTCGCCGCCGCGGAGTCCGCTGCCCAGGCGGAGTTCTCCGCCCGTTACGCCCGGTCCTCCGCCGCCATGGCCGACGAGGCGGCGGACGAGGCACGCACCTCCGCGCTCGCTGCCGGCAAGAGCGCCGACGAGGCGGAGGCGGCGGCGGCCGGCGCCTGGAGCCGTGTGGTCGAGCTGCGTGAGGCCGAGGAGGCCCGAGCCCGGCAGCAGGCCGAGGAGCGGCGCAAGGCGGAACGGGAGAAGGAGCCGGAGCCGGAGAGCACCTGCTACCTCTACCCCACCCGGGACAGCCTCCCGCCCTGCGCGTACGGGGCCGCTTCCCGCGGCGAGCCCGTCCAGCTCCCTCCCGTCGATCCCACGCTCAAGGAGATCGTCTGGAGCGTCACCCCACTCAATGACGCGAAGGACTGCGCGAAGGATCCCACGCTCGGCAAGTGCGCCATGTTCGCGATGGGGTTCCTGCCCATTCCCGCGGTGAAGGGCGGAAAACTCCTCAAGGAGGGTCTGGAGGAAGTCCAGGATGCCGTCACCGTTTCGCGGCTGGGCAAGCTCGGCAAGGCGAAGAACGCGGCACTGAAGGACGGAAAGCCCCTCGGTGTGGAGGATTCCCCCGGCGTCTACATGATCACCCCGGACGAGCTCAAGGCGGTGGCGGCCAGACTCCGCGACGAGCTGGGTGAGCCGGACCTCATGAAGCCCGTGGCCGGGAAGGGCACGGTACAGGTGTGGAAACTCGACCAGGGAAACGTCAATTACCGCAACTTCAGTTCCAGTTCCGGATCCGGAGACTGGACGATCGATTTCACCAAGGAGCTGGAAAGGGAACTCGGACTCAAGAGGTACCATGCCAAACACTGAGGAGGCTACTGTGCCGGAACGCACTCTCTACGAAAAAGAACTCGATTACCTCGTGCGCTACGCACACATGGCGCCGATGTACTTCGTTCCGCTCCGCGACGCAGCGGAAAAGGCAGCGGGCCGGGGAAGCGGCGAGGACGAGATTCAGCGGGTCACTCTCCGGCTGATCGGCGACATGCTCGATCAGGGAGTACGGATCGGTGACATGAGCTCTCGGGAAGGAGAGGACGTCATCCCCTGGGACGTCCCCAGACAGGAGGCGCTGGACCGCGTCGCCCGTGAGATGAAGAGCTACGACGACCCGATCGACTTCATCGACATCTGTTGGTTCACGGCCGGCTGAGTTCCGTCACGGTCCCGGTGGTGGTGTGGGGCTACTGCCGCTCCCCGCCCCGTCGCGGCGGCTCGTCACCCGCACGCAGGTCTTCCGCGACGCGCTTCGGCAGCGCTACCGTCCCTCTTCCCCCGGCCCCGGCACCTGTCGCTTCGCGCGGCTGCCCCGCCCCACCTGGGACCGCACCGCCCCCATGCTGGCCGCGATGACCAGGGCGATGGCGGCGGACTGGGTGGCGGACAGGGCCTGGTCGAGGATGAGGAAACCGGCCGCCGCGGCGATGGCGGGTTCCAGGCTCATGAGGATGGCGAAGGTGGGCGCGGGCAGGCGGCGCAGGGCGAGGAGTTCGAGGGTGTAGGGCAGGACGGAGGAGAGCAGGGCGACCCCGGCACCCAGCGCGAGCGTGGACGGTTCGATGAGCTTGCCGCCCGACTCGGCGATGCCCAGCGGCAGGAACAGCACCGCGCCGACCGCCATCGCGAGGGCCAGCCCGTCGGCCTGCGGGAAGCGGCGCCCCGTGCGCGCGCTGAAGACGATGTACGCCGCCCACATCACGCCCGCCGCCAGCGCGAAGGCGGCACCGGCCGGGTCGAGGCTCTCGAAGCCGCCGCCCCCGAGGAGGAAGACGCCGGCCAGGGCGAGCGCGGCCCAGACCAGGTTGACCGCGCGGCGGGAGGCGAAGACGGACAGGGCGAGCGGGCCGAGCACCTCCAGGGTGACGGCGGGGCCGAGGGGGATGCGGTCGACGGCCTGGTAGAAGAGGCCGTTCATGCCGGCCATGGCGATACCGAAGACGACGACCGTGCCCCAGTCGGCCCGGGAGTGCCCGCGCAGCCGGGGACGGCAGACCAGAAGCATGACGACGGCGGCCACGGCCAGCCGCAGCGTCACCACGCCGAGCGCACCGGCCCGGGGCATGAGACTCACGGCCAGCGCCGCGCCGAACTGCACGGAGAGGCCACCGGCGAGGACCAGCCCGACCGGCCCGAGGGAGCCCCGGCCGCTCGGGGTGTCCGGCGGGGCGGACGTGGCCCCCGGGCCGCCCGCGGGTGCGGCGGCAGCGGCCGGGGTGGACGGGGTGGCGGCGCTGGGGCTGGTCACGGGGCCTTCCTGGGACGTGGTGCGGAGAACGAAACCTCTGCCGGGCATCGCGCAGCGCGAATCGCGCGCCGCACTCGCACGTCGCGAATGGCACGTCGCACGTCGCACTGCCCCGACCGGTCCAGAGTAATGACCTCCGGACAGGACCATGCAATGATTACGCACCTGACGATGAATCCCCCTCCCCACCCGGGTCAACTCCGTCCGCCATTCCGTCCGCCATACGGACCGAGCCCCACGGGCCCCGGAAGGCGGTCGCGGCAGGGGCGGGAGGCGGGGGCCGGAGGCCAGCGGACCGCTACGGACGTCCCATGTCCACGACGTACTTCCCGCGCACGCCTCCCGCTTCGAGCCTGCGGTGCGCCTCGGCGACGTCGTCCATCGGCAGGACGGCATGGATCACGGGACGGATGTCCCCCCTCTCGACGCAGCGGGTCAGCTCCGCCATGCGCTCCGCCGAGGGGTTGTTGCTGAAGAGCTTGCTCCGCCGGGGTCGCAGGGCCGCCCGCAACCCCGTACCGACCATGGACATGACGATACGGTCCGGGTCGAAGGCGAGAGCGACCATGCGCCCCCGCCGGTCGAGCCGGGCCCGGTAGGCGCCGAGGTCGGTGCCCACCACGTCGACGACGACATCGAAGCGCCCGAGGTCCTCCGGCCGGGTCGTGCGGTAGTCCAGGGCCGCGTCGCCGAACTGCACGGCGACACTGCCGACACCCCCGGTGGCACCGCGGACCAGCAGCCGCTCCCCGGGGGCGAGGCGCGCCTTGTCCGTTATCGTCGCCGCCGCCGAGGAAGCGTTCACCAACCACGGCACCAACGCCTCCCTCGAAGAGATCGCCCGCCGGGCGGGGGTGGGCTCGGCGACCCTGCACCGGTACTTCCCCTCACGGCGCTCGCTGCTGGAGGTCGTCTTCCGCGAGCGCGTCGAAGCGCTGTGCTCCCGGGCCGGTGAGCACGCCCGGGGCAGCGATCCGGGCACCGCGCTCTTCTCCTGGCTACGCGACTTCAACGCGTACGCGGCCGCCGGCCACGGCCTCGTCGGGTCGTTGCTGCGCGACAGCCCGGACGCCGGCCTGCTGACGGACGACGACGGCTGCGCGGCGATGATCACCGCCGCGGCGGACGAACTGCTCCGGCGGGCCCGGCGGGCGGGCACGGTGCGCGCCGGCATCCGCGCCGAGGACCTGCTCGCCCTCGTCAGCGCCATCAACCTCGTCACGGAGGAGGACGACGACGGGACGCAGGCGGACCGGCTGCTGGACATCACGCTCACGGGCGTGCGCTCCCACGCCTGCGAACGCGGGGCCACATCCCCGGAAGGCTCCTGACAGCCACCGGGGGACGGTCGGCCGGCCGGGCACCACGGCGGGTACCGTCCCCTTGGCGAATGCCGATGCCCGCCGCCCCCACCACACTCCCGAGGTCACGTGCGACGACTCCTTGCCCGCCTCTGGCGGCTGCTGCGTCCCTTCCAGAGCCGCGTCATGTGGTTCCTCAACGCCAAGTTCGTCGTCGGCGTGACCGGCGTCGTGCGCGACGACGAGGGGCGGGTACTGATGCTGAAGCACCGGATGTGGCCGCCGGGCCGCCAGTGGGGCCTGCCGAGCGGCTTCGCGCACAAGGGCGAGGACTTCCGGGAGACCGTGGTCCGCGAGGTCGGGGAGGAGACCGGCCTCGACGTGGAGGTGGGCCGCCTGGTCATGATGAACAGCGGCTTCCGCACCCGCCTGGAGGTGGCCTACGAGGCCCGCCTGCTGGGCGGCGAGCTGCGCGTCGACCCCTTCGAGATCCTGGAGGCCCGCTGGTGCCGCCCGGACGACCTCCCCGAGGGCGTGCAGCCGGCGTGCGGTCCGCTGGTACGGGGCGAGACTGCGGTCTGAACCACCTCCGCCGTGCCGATCTCCGACCGAACCCACCCGGGTGGTCCACACGCCCACGGCCACGCACCTGAAGTACCGCTTCGAGAAGTGGCCCCGGCGGGACCGGCGTACGGTCGAAGCCGACGGCCGAAGCCGTACCGAGGAGGTCTTCCGATGCGCAGCGTGACCTGTTCGATGGGCGTCTCGCTCGACGGCTACATCGTCGGGCCGGACGGCGACTTCGACTGGACGGCGCCCGGCGACGACGTCTTCCGCCACTGGATCGACGAGATCCGGCAGGTCGACGTCCATCTGCTGGGACGACGGCTGTACGAGACGATGCTGTACTGGGAGACCGCCGACCAGGACTTGTCGCTCGACGACTCCGAGCGCGAATGGGCCGCGCTCTGGAATCCGCTCCCCAAGGTGGTGTTCTCCACCACGCTGTCGGAGGTGCGGGGCCATGCCCGCCTGGCCTCCGGGAACCTGGCGGAGGAGATCGAGCGGCTGCGGGCCGAACCCGGGGAGGGCGAGATCGCGATCGGCGGCGCGACACTCGCCGCCGGGGCGGCCGCGTCGGGCCTGATCGACGAGTACCGGATCATGGTCTACCCGGTACTGGTCGGCGGCGGCATCCCGTTCTTTCCCAGGGACGAGCGCCGGGTGGACCTCGAACTCGTCGAGACCCGCACCTTCAGCTCACGGGTCGTCCACCTGCGCTACCGCGTGGCGGGGCGGGCGGCGTCCTGAGGCCCCGGCCGGAACCTATGGGCTCTCCGGCCCGCTCGGCGGGCCCGGCGGGCCCGGGCCCGCCGGAGCCCCTTTGACCCCTGGGTCCTAATGGGCAATCCCCCCGCCCCCCCCATCAACAAACGCAGCCCCTCGGTGTCGTCGAAGCTGTCCCCGTACAGCCTCGGTCATCCGAACCACCCATACGAATGATCACGCGACGAGGCCGTCACGCGGTTCCGGTCAAGCACACGGGCCAATGTCACCATCCTGCGCAGCCGACCGCTCGGCGACGAAGGAGCCGAGACCGACCTCGGCTCGGATCAGGCCCTCCGTTTTGAGATGGGCCAGCGCCTTCTGAGCGGTCGACGCGGCGATACCGAACTCGGCCGCCGACGCGACCACCGAAGGAACCCGCGCGCCCACGGGACAGGTGCCGTCCGCGATGCGCACCTCTATGGCAGCGGCGACCTGCCGCCAGACGGGACGAGTGCGGTCAAGCTCGGGAGTCATGCGATGGATACTCACGTCGGCCAACTTCCTTGCCTGTGAAAGTCTTTCGCTTTTCGCATGCACTTGCCAAAACCTGACCGTCCTCCGGCAGATCGCGGACGGAGGCCCGGTGAAGTGACACCGGGGCGGCCGTTCAGCGCAGTTGGACACAGCAGGCCCCACCCTTCACTCCTGTCGGCGCCCCAAGGCCAGCAGATGCGAACTCGCCGCCAGCAACTCCGGGTAAGGCTCGGCCATACGGGCAGCGGTGAGGACCGACTCGAACAGGCTCGACTCGCGGAACGACTGGCCGGTGTTCCGCTCCGCCGCTGCCAGCAGGGACCATGCGGGTCCCTCGATCCCGAAGACGTCCGCGCCGACGAAGCCTGCCGCCGCCACCTCGTCCCGCAACTGCTCCCCGCTGTGGAAGTACGCCGTCGTGAACGCCCTTTTCCCGTCATGGACCTGGGTGGCGAGGATGTTGCCGATGCTGTCCTTCATCTGCTCCTTGTGCAGGTGTGCGTACGCCGCGTGCTCGAACAGCGACGCGTACCGGTTGATACCGGCGACCGCCAGCAGCCCGCCGGGCTTGAGCACACGGCGGGCCTCTGCCAGTGCGCGGTCCCGGTCCGCCCGCTCCGGTAGGTGGTACATCGGGCCCAGCATGAGCACGACGTCGTAGGAGTCGGTGTCGGCCGTGAGGCTTCTGGCGTCACCGAGTTCGGCGCTCGCGCCCGTGACCCTGGCCTGCTCCACGTGACGGGGAATGGGGTCCACCAAGCAAACCGCGTACCCGTCTTCGACGAGCCAGCGCGCGTGTGTGCCAGGACCACCGCCGACGTCGAGCACCCGAGCCGGAGCCTGGGGGAGGTGGCGGCGCAGCAACTCCTGCGTACGTACCATCTCCAGACGCCCGTCGGCAGTAGTGACCAACCGGTCCGCCTCGTCGACGCTCTCGCTGTAGAATCTCAGGATCTCCGGCGTTACCTCAAGGCTTGTCATCCGTGCATTCTGGTGGCCGCCGGGCGGAGCGGTCCATACAGCACGAACCTCGTACTACGCCTCGCCACTACCCCCAGGCCGGTGGGCAACGAACGAGCCGAGGCCCGGCTCCGTGTATGTCAGCCCCTCCTCGCGCAACGCACGTAGGACCTTGTGTGCCGTCGCGTTGGCGATCCCGAACTCCGCGGTGAGTTGCACGACGGAAGGGACGCGCGTGCGAGGTGGGTAGGTGCCGTCGACTATGCGGCCACGCACCACCTCGGCGACCTGCCGCCAGCGGGGGATGTCGGGAACAAACTCGATCACTAAATCAGCATGAGCATTCTTAGCGCGATACGCGATACGTAGGACACCTAGCATGCCTAGAATGCTTCGCATATCGTGGATCACCGTCAGACCCCCGCGACGGGTGGAGCCGTCCGGGGGCGTGGCCACCAGCCGAATCCTGATCGGAGCTGATGACATGACCGAGCCTATCGGCCGCCTCGTCACGTGGTTGAGCCTGCTGCTCAAACCCCGAGGCACTCACCGCCGCACCGGCCCGCACCCGGCGGCACACACCGCCCCGGACCACCCGGCCACCGATGGCATGGCCCCTCTTCCCCCCCACCGCAGCCCCTACGGCCTCCCCTCCGTCCTCGACGGAGTCGAGACCGTGGCCGTACGCCCGTACGTCCTCGTGGACGCGCCGTACGAGCTGGAGGTGGCGGCATGACCCAGCCACCCGAGCCCCGCCTGCTCCCCTGGTCCGGCCCCGAGGGCAAGCCCTGTTACCTGATCACCGACAACGACGGCGGCCCGGTCTCACGGCTGGCCGACACCACGGAGTCGACCCAGCTCGGGATGGGTTTCGAACTCCTGGACCACGCCCGCTGTCTCCTCCCGGACGCTCCGAACGGCGAGCTTCGCTACCTCGCCGAGCGACTGGCGGAGTGCCTCGCCGACGTCCTGCGGGTGGCCGAGAGCCGCGGCCGACGGCTGGAAACCTGCGGCTCGGCGAACTGAGAGACAGACGCCCGGTTGGCGGCCCCGACTCCTCCTGCGGGGCCTTCCTGACCCGGGCGTCTGTGAGCAGAGCGAGGCCACGCCCGCTGCCTCTAGGGTGTCCACCCGAAGGTTCACCGATCGGCTCGGAGACGCCATGACGCCGCAGATGAGGTTGGCCGCGATAACCCTCGACTGTCCCGACCCGCCGGCTCTGGCGGCGTTCTATCAGCAGGCCACCGGTCTCGAGCCGCACCCGAAGTCGAATGCCGGCTTCGCGGGGCTCAACCGTGAGGACGGCCTCTTCATCGGATTTCAGCGGGTCGACGACTACCGGGCTCCGGTCTGGCCCGGGCAGGACGTTCCCCAGCAGCTGCACCTCTGCTTCTACGTCGCGGACCTGGACGAGGCCGAGGCCCGGCTGCTGGAGCTGGGCGCGGGGAAGCCGGATCACCAGCCTCACGAGGCTGCCAGGGCGCGGGTACTCACCGATCCGGCCGGTCACCCCTTCTGCATCTGCCGAGGCTGATCAGCGACCTTCCCCGGCGGTGGGACTGCCGCCACCCGCCCGTCACCCCGTCACTCCCCCTCCAGCACCTCCGCCAGCACCTCCGCCAGATGTCGCCCCCGCACCCCGCCCAGCTGCTCCAGCTGCGTCCGGCAGGAGAAGCCGTCCGCCAGGACCACCGCCCCGTCCGGGGCCTCGCGCACCGCCGGGAGCAGCTGGTCCTCCGCGCAGGCGGCCGACACCTCGTAGTGGCCCTTCTCGAAGCCGAAGTTGCCCGCGAGGCCGCAGCAGCCGCCGCTCAGCTCGCCGGTCAGGCCGGCCGCCTCGCGCAGGCGGCGGTCGGCCGCGTCGCCCAGGACCGCGTGCTGGTGGCAGTGGGTCTGGCCGGTGGCCGGGCGGTCCACGGCGGGCGGGGCCCAGCCGGGGGCGTGGCGCTCCAGGGCCTCCGCGAAGGTCAGGACACGGGCGGCGAGCCGAGCCGCTCGCGGGTCGTCGTGCAGCAGCTCGGGCAGGTCGGTGCGCAGGGCGGCGGCGCAGCTCGGTTCCAGGACGACGACCGGCGCGGACGTCTCCAGCACCGGGGCCATCAGGTCCAGGGTGCGGCGCAGCACCGCTCGGGCGCGGTCCAGCTGGCCCGTGGAGACGTACGTCAGGCCGCAGCAGACCCGGCCCCGGCGGGCGGTCAGGAGCGAGGCCGCCGACTTCGTCGTACCGTCGCCGATCACGGCGCGTCCCCGCAGCGTCGGCGGCAGCACCACCCGCAGTCCCGCCGCCTCCAGCACCCGTACGGCCGCCCGGCCCACGGAGGGTGAGAGGTGCTCGGTGAAGGTGTCGGGCCACAGGACCACCAGCTCGCCGGAGCCCCCGGCGACGGGCCGCCGCCCGCGCCACCACCGGCTGAACGTCTCCCCCGCCAGCCTCGGCACGTCCCGCTCGCCCGCGATCCCGCCCAGCCGTTTCACCACCGCGGCCAGCGGCCTCACGCCCGCCAGTGCGTTGACGACCGGCGCCGCACGCGCCCGCGCCGCCCAGCGCAGCCACACCGGCAGCCACCCCATCGCGTAGTGGGCGGCCGGGCGGCGGCGGCCGGCGTAGTGGTGGTGCAGGAACTCCGCCTTGTACGTGGCCATGTCGACCTCGACCGGGCAGTCGGAGCGGCAGCCCTTGCAGGACAGGCACAGGTCGAGGGCGTCCCGGACCTCCGTGGAGCGCCAGCCGTCGGTCACCAGCTCTCCGGCGAGCATCTCGTGAAGCAGGCGGGCCCGTCCGCGCGTGGAGTGCGCCTCGTCCCCCGTCGCCCGGAACGACGGGCACATCACCCCGGACCCGGACACCGACGTCGTACGGCACTTGGCGACGCCGACGCAGCGCCGTACCGCCGCCGAGAAGTCGCCCCCGTCCGACGGGTAGCCGAAGGCCACGTCCACCGGCTCGCGCGGCAGGACGGAGAAGCGGAGGTTCGCGTCGAGCGGGGCCGGGCGGACCAGCATGCCCGGGTTGAGGAGGTCGTCCGGGTCCCAGACGGCCTTCGCGCGCTCGAAGAGGGCGACGGTCTCCTGCCCGTACATCCTCGGCAGCAGTTCCGCCCGCGCCTGCCCGTCCCCGTGCTCGCCGGACAGCGAGCCGCCGTGCGCCACGACGAGGTCGGCCAGTTCCTCGGAGAAGCGGCGGAAGCGGGCGATCCCGGCGGCCGTCAGCAGGTCGAAGTCGACGCGTACGTGGATGCAGCCGTCGCCGAAGTGCCCGTACGGCGTGCCGCGCAGGTCGTGGGCGGACAGCAGACCCCGGAAGTCCCGCAGGTAGGCGCCCAGACGGGCCGGCGGCACCGCGCAGTCCTCCCAGCCCGGCCACGCCTCCGAGCCGTCCGGCATCCGCGTCGCCGTGCCGCTCGCGTCCTCCCGGATCCGCCACAGCGTCCGCTGCCCGGCCGGTTCGGTCACCACCAGCGCGTCCACCACGTCGGCCGCACGCACGACCGCCTCCGCACGCGCGCGTGCCTGTGCCGCCGACTCGCCGCCCGTCTCCACGAACAGCCACGCCCCGCCCCGGGGCAGCAGGGCCGCGGCCGAATCCGGCACCAGGTCCGCCGCCATGCCCTCCACTGTCAGCGGGCCCAGCGGCAGCAGCCCGGCCGCCGCCTCGGCCGCCCCGGCCTCATCGGCGTATCCGAGCACCGCCAGCGCCCGCGCGCGCGGCGCCTCGACCAGCCGGACCACCGCCTCGGTCAGCACGCCCAGCGTGCCCTCCGAACCGCAGAAGGAGCGGGCGACGTCCGCGCCCCGCTCCGGCAGCAGCGCGTCCAGCGCGTAGCCGGAGATACGGCGGGGCAGGTCGGGGAAGCCGGTGCGCAGGCGTGCCAGGTCGCCGTCGACCAGCTCGCGCAGGCCCTCCGGCGCCCCTGCCCACTCCTGCCCGAGCCGCAGCCGCTCACCGCGCGCGGTGAGCACCGTCAGCTCGTGCGCGCTGTCCGCCGTCGTGCCCCACGCCACCGAGTGGGAGCCGCACGAGTTGTTGCCGATCATTCCGCCGAGCGTGCAGCGGCTGTGGGTGGACGGGTCGGGGCCGAAGCGCAGGCCGTGCGGGGCGGCGGCGTCCTGGAGGCGGTCGAGGACCAGGCCGGGCTGGACGACCGCCGTGCGGGCATCGGGGTCGAGGGAGACCAGCCGGTCCATGTGGCGGGTGAAGTCCAGGACGACACCCGTGCCGGTCGCCTGCCCCGCGATCGACGTGCCGCCGCCCCGCGCCACGACCGGTACCGCGTGCGTCCGGCACACCTCCAGTACGGCTGCCACGTCGTCGGTGTCCCTCGGCGCCACCACGCCGAGCGGGACCCGTCGGTAGTTGGACGCGTCCATGGTCGTCAGGGCCCGGGAGGTGACGTCGAACCCGACCTCGCCCCGGACGGCCCCGCGCAGTGCTGCCTCCAGATCGGTCATGCGTCCAGGATGGGGTCTTGTAGCTCGGCACAGGTCCGCGAGACGGAGAATCTCGTCTCATCGGACGGACATCTCCCCGTTCGGTTTCGCCCAGGGGCTACGCTCCCGCTCGTGGCTGAGATCCAGATTCCTGCTGACATCAAGCCCGCGGACGGTCGATTCGGCGCGGGTCCCTCCAAGGTGCGGGTTCAGGCGCTGGACGCCCTGGCCGCCACCGGTACGTCCCTCCTCGGTACCTCCCACCGCCAGGCCCCGGTCAAGAACCTGGTCGGCAAGGTCCGTGAGGGCATCCGCGAGCTGTTCCGGCTCCCCGACGGTTACGAGGTGATCCTCGGCAACGGCGGCTCCACCGCGTTCTGGGACGTCGCGACCCACGGCCTGATCGAGAACAGGTCGCAGCACCTGAGCTTCGGCGAGTTCTCCTCCAAGTTCGCCAAGGCCGCGAAGCTCGCCCCGTGGCTGGCCGAGCCGACCGTCGTCTCCTCCGACCCGGGCACGCACCCCGAGGCGCGGGCCGAGGCCGGCGTGGACGTGTACGCGTTCACCCACAACGAGACCTCGACCGGCGTCGCCATGCCCATCAAGCGGGTCGCCGGCGCCGACGAGGGCTCCCTCGTGCTGGTCGACGCGACGTCCGGTGCGGGCGGCCTGCCCGTGGACATCGCCGAGACCGACGTCTACTACTTCGCCCCGCAGAAGTCCTTCGCCTCCGACGGCGGCCTGTGGATCGGCGTCTTCTCCCCGGCCGCGATCGAGCGCGCCGAGCGGATCCACGCGAGCGGCCGGCACGTCCCGGAGTTCTTCTCGCTGCCGACCGCGATCGACAACTCCCGCAAGAACCAGACGTACAACACCCCGGGGCTCGCCACCCTGTTCCTCCTGGGTGAGCAGCTGGACTGGATGAACGGCCAGGGCGGCCTGGACTTCACCACCGGCCGCACCAAGGACTCCTCGACCCGCCTGTACTCCTGGGCGGAGGGGGCCAAGTACGCCGACCCGTTCGTCTCGGACCCGGCCAAGCGCTCGCAGGTCATCGGCACCATCGACTTCTCCGACGACATCGACGCCGCCGCCGTCGCCAAGGTGCTGCGCGCCAACGGCATCGTCGACACCGAGCCGTACCGCAAGCTCGGCCGCAACCAGCTGCGCGTCGCGATGTTCCCGGCGATCGACCCGGCGGACGTCGAGGCGCTGACGAAGTGCGTGGACTACGTGATCGAGAAGCTCTAGCCGTCACCGGCATGACAACGGAGGGCGCCCGGCGGATCATCCGCCGGGCGCCCTCCGCGCATCCGTACGCTCTACTCCTCGACGAACAGTTCCTCGGCGTGCGCCACGCTCAGGGAGCGGTCGAGCCAGGCCCCCAGCACGTCGAGATCGGTGCAGTCCGTGACCCGCTCTCGGACACTGTCGGGGATCTCGACACCCCGCACCTCAAGGATGTGCAGAATGTCCTCGGCCTTGCCTTCAGCCTTGCCCTCAGCCTTGCCCTCGGTCTGGCCCTTGGCGCGTCCTTCGAGCCAGGACTCCTCGACGATCGTGTTGCTGCCCGGGAAATTCGGGGTGTAAGTGGCCATCAGATGCCTCCAGTAGTCACGACCCGGGCCCTCACCCAGACCGATTTCGACGATCTCCGCCCAGTCCACCCGGTCCACGGTGCCGCCTTCGTCCGTCTTGCTGTTGCCCCTGGACCCGGACTTTTCGGCGTCGTCCGCCACTCCTGACGCCAGCGCGTCCAGTATCGCAGTCAGCCCCGGGTCCTTGGCGTAGGCGAGCGCGGAGAAGACGGCGACTCCAAGGTCCCGGGCCGCCTCGTCCGCCTCGGTGATCACGGGAAGAGTTCCAGGTCCCAGAACCAGCGGGAAGACGACCATGCTCGTGTGGAAGCCGCGACCGACACGGATCGGTTCCGCCGCCCACGACGCGGTCGCCTTGTCCTTGCACACCACCACAAGAAACGGCGGCAACCGATACTTGGCATACATGTGGGCCAAGTAGTACGTCCAGCTGTTGTGCTTGTCCGGATCCGGCTTGCCCTGCGACTCGACGGCGAGCACGAAACCGCCCTCCTCACCGGCCACATGCACCCGGAACACACTGTCCACTCGACGCTCAAGTGGCCTGATCTCGGTGAGATCGGTATCCAGGGGCTCGATCGCGGTGTGCTCCGGGAAACCAATGCCCGCCCGCGGCAGAAGCCGGCCGAACAGCCCCGGATCCGCCCTGAAGACCCGGTGCAACGCTTCGTGCGGTGAACTGACCATGCGACGGAACGTAATCGCATGGGAACACTAAGCGTGGCCGAACCAGTCGGGCTCAGCCGTACGAGTGAACATGCCGGAGGACTATGCCACTCCCATTGACCGAGAGGCCGCAGCCGACGCCGGCGCACGCGTAGGGCGCGCGATGCCTACGCGAACTCGGCGGACCGAGAACCGCGTGGTGCGGCCGTACGTCGTCGGGAATTCGGTGTCCTGCCCGCCGCGGGAGACCCCAGGATGGTGCCCATGACTCTGGCCACTCCCGTACTGCACACCGCCCGACTGCGCCTGCGGCCCTTCACCGCCGTCGACGCGGACCCCCTCTTCGCGCTGCACAGCAGCCCTCACGTGATGCGCTACTGGGACTCCGCGCCGTGGAACGAACGGGCTCGCGCGGAGCTCTTCATCGCGAGGTGCGGGAAGATGGCGGACGAAGGCACCGGCGCACGGGTGGCCATCGACCGGTCCTCCGACGGGTCCTTCGTCGGCTGGTGCGGTCTGAGCGACTGGAACCCTGACTACCGCAGCGCGTCACTGGGCTACTGCCTCGACGCCACGACGTGGGGCCACGGCTACGCGACGGAGGCCGCGCACGCCGTGTTGCGGTGGGCGTTCGACACACTGGACCTGAACCGGGTTCAGGCCGAGGCCGACACACGCAACGGGGCGTCCGCCCGGGTCCTGGAGAAGATCGGCTTCGTGCGTGAGGGAACGCTGCGAGAAGAGTGCGTCGTGAACGGCGAGGTGTCCGACACGTGGGTGTACGGACTGATCAGGCGGGAGTGGCGGCCGACAGCCCTGCCGGCTCCGGCCCGCCACTGACCCGACAGGTGCCACCAGTCCGCCGGTCCACCTGAACGGACTTGACGCCCGCCGCGGACCTCGCCCGGCCGTGCCCCCGTGTTCTCGCCCTCCCGTGCCCGAGCGGGGCCTACCGGCTGAGCCGCTGGAAGCGCCGCACCGACAGCGGCAGGAAGATCGCCGTCAGGACCACCGGCCACACGCCCGCCATCAGCAGCGAGTGCTGCTCGACCCACGAGTCGCCGCCGCCCACCGGCGTGCCGAACAGCTCGCGGGCCGCCGCCGCCGTGGAGGAGATGGGGTTCCAGGCGGCCACCCAGCCCAGCCAGTCCGGCATGAGCTGCGGGGCGACGAAGATGCTGGAGATCATCGTCAGCGGGAACGCCACCGCGAACAGGCCGCCCGCCGCCTCCGGGTTGGGGACCAGCAGGCCCAGCCACACCCCGATCCAGATCAGCGCGAACCGGAGCCACAGCAGCAGCCCGAACGCGGCCAGGAAGTTCCAGCCCCCGTCCGGCCGCCAGCCCATGGCGAGCGCCGTCAGCACCAGGATGGTGAGCTCGGCGCAGGCGACGACCAGGTCGGTCACGCCGCGCCCCGCCACCACCGCGGAGGAGGACATCGGCATGGAGCGGAAGCGGTCGATGACGCCCTTGGTGGAGTCGTGGACGACGAGCGTCGCGGTGTTGATGAAGCCGAACGCCATGGTCATCACGAACATGCCCGGCATCAGGAAGTCCTTGTAGTCCCCGCCGCCCGGCACGGTCATCGCGCTGCCGAAAACGTAGCCGTAGAGGAGGACGGACAGGATCGGGAAGCCGAGCTGCCAGGCGATGTTGACGGGCTGGCGCTTGTAGTGGGTCAGGCCGCGGCGGACGATGTTGCCGCAGTCGGCGATCGCCCAGTACAGCCGCCCTCGGTCGCCGCCGCTGCCGGGCCCGGTCGTCAGGTCGAGGGCGCTCACGCCGCCACCTCCTGCTTCTGAGCACTCGTACGGTGTCCGGTCAGGCTCAGGAACACGTCGTCGAGGCTCGGCCTGCGCAGCCCGATGTCCTCCACCCCGACTCCCTCGTCCTGGAGGGTGCGCGCCACCTCGGTCAGCGCGGACACCCGGTCGGTGACCGGGGCGTGCACCCGCAGCGCCACCTCGTCGGTCTCGGGTTCGCCGTCGCAGACGCGGGCGACCACCTTCACCGCCCTCGGTATCTCGGCCCGCTCGGCGACCACGACCTCGACGCGGTCGCCGCCGACCAGGTCCTTCAGGCCGTCCGGGGTGTCGTCGGCGATGGACCGGCCCTGGTCGATGACGGTGATCCGGGAGGCCAGCTTGTCGGCCTCCTCCAGGTACTGCGTGGTCAGCAGCACGGTCGTGCCGCTCGCCACCAGCGCGCGGACGGACTCCCAGACCTCGCCGCGGCTGCGGGGGTCGAGGCCCGTCGTCGGCTCGTCCAGGAACAGCACGGACGGGGCGAGGATCATCGACGCGGCGAGGTCGAGGCGGCGGCGCATGCCGCCGCTGTACTTGCCGACGCCCAGGTCGGCGGCGTCGGTCAGGTCGAACTGCGCCAGCAGCTCGACGGCCCGGGCACGGGCCCGCCTGCCGCCCAGGTGGAACAGGCGCCCGAACATCTCCAGGTTCTGCCGGCCGGTGAGCACCTCGTCCACGGCCGCGTACTGGCCGGTCAGGCCGATCCGCGCCCGTACCTCTCGCGCCTGCCGGGCGACGTCCAGGCCGGCCACCTCGGCCCGTCCCCCGTCCAGCCTCAGCAGCGTGGACAGGATGCGCACGGCGGTGGTCTTGCCGGCGCCGTTCGGCCCGAGCAGGCCGTGCACGGTGCCCTCGCGGACGGTCAGGTCGAAGCCGTCGAGGGCGCGCTTCTCGCCGTACCGCTTCTCCAGCCCCTCGGCCCGTACCGCGTATGCGTCGCTCATGGGTCCCCCTTCACTCCCTAACTGAGTACACCGTACTCGATTGCGCGTACACCGTACCCAGTTTTTGGCGCGGTCCTAGAATGACCCTCATGGCAAGCGGTACGGAGACCAGCGGCAGCGGTGACATCGGCCGCACCCTCGACCTGTTGTGGGACACCGGCAGGCGGCCCAGCCGGGGGCCCAAGCCGGGCCTGACCCTCGAGCGGATCGTGGAGGTCGCCGTCGAGGTCGCGGACCGGGACGGGCTCGGCGCGGTCTCGATGCGCCGGATCGCCACCGAGCTGGGCACCGGGGCCATGTCCCTGTACCGCTACGTCCCCGGCAAGGGCGAGCTGATCGACCTGATGCTGGACCGCGTGCAGCGCCCGTCCGAGGACCCCGGCGACTTCGGCGACGGCGACTGGCGTACGGCACTGGAGGCGCTCGGCCGCGCCACCCTCGCCCTCTACCGTCGCCACACCTGGCTGCTGGAGGTCAACCAGTCCCGCCCGGTCCTCGGCCCGAGTGCCCTGGACGGCATGGAGAAGGTGCTCGCCCGGATCAAGCCGATGGGCCTGACCGACCCCGAGCTGGTGTCGGCGATCGTCATGATCGACGGGTACGTCGTCGGCGCCGCCCGCACGCAGGTGCACGGGGAGGAGGCCGAGCGCAGCTCCGGACTGACGGACGCGCAGTTCTGGCAGGCCCAGGAGCCGGCGCTGGTGAAGGCCATGACCAGCGGCCGTTACCCCGTCCTGGCCTCCCTCACCGAGGACACCTTCGGTGCGGGCTTCGACCACTTCGAGTTCGGGCTGCAGCGCATCCTGGACGGGCTGGAGGTACTGGTGACCGCGCGCGGCGCGGCCGGCGGCTCAGCGCCCGCGGGACCGCCGTCGCAGCCGTAGCGCGAACACTGCGGCGCAGGCGGCGACCAGGACGGCCACGCCGACCTTGGGCGTGCCCCAGTCGGAGCCGTCACCGGAGGCGGGCGACGCGCCTCCCGAAGCGGAAGGGGCGTCACCGGCCCCGCCGCTCCCGGGCGCGTCCTCGGCCTTCACGGGGCTGCTCTCGCCCTCCATCCCGAGCAGCAGCTTCTCGCCGTCGGTGGTGTACGTGGCGGACTCGCCCTGCCCGAGCGGCACGCTGATCCGCCCCTTGCGCTGGATCTTCCCGCCGTTCCAGTCGTACCAGATGCCCCCCATGTAGCCGCGCACGGCGAGCCGCTCGCCGTCCGGGGAGAAGGCGGCGTCGGTGGCCCAGAGCTCGACGGGGGCGGCGCGCCGGAAGACGTTGGTGCCGGAGGCGGACAGCTCCTCGGGCCCCTCGTACAGGTGCCCGCCGTCCTCCTTCTTGTCGATGATGTAGACGCGCCCGGTCTTCGGGTGGACGACCATCGACTCGGCGTCGCGGGCACCGTCCGCGTACTTCACGACGTACTGCGTCGCCTCGACCGTCTGGTCCTTGAGTTCCTTCGGCTCGGGCAGCTCGTAGATCCACACGTGCGGCCAGGTGCCGCCGAGGTTGTCGCCGATGTCGCCGACGAAGATCCGGTTGCCCGGTCCGACGGAGATCGCCTCGACGTCCCGGGGCGTGCCGACGCCGGAGAGCGCGACGCGGGCGACGGTCTCGCCGGTGGAGCCGTCCACGGCGTAGAGGTACGGCCCGTTGTCCTGGTCGTTGTGGGTCCAGTAGACGCCGGGGTGCAGCCGCGAGGCGGCGAGGCCGCTGGACTCGGTGATGCGCGGGTCCTTGATCGTGAAGCCGTCGCTCCCGGCGACCCCGTCGGCGGCGGAGGCGGGCACGGCGAACGCGCCCACGAGAAGGGCCGAGGCAAGGAGGGCGAAAGAACGGCGCATGCGCCAAGACTGCCATCCCGCACGGGCGTTCACGGCGCGGGCCTCCCCGTGGTCGGGCTCACATCGCGTCGGCCGGGCCGATCGTCCATGATGAGCGGATGCTCAGGTTCATGTTTGTCGGTGACTCCATGACGATCGGGAGCGCGGGCGAACACACGTGGCGCTACCGGATGTGGCAGCACCTGCGCGACTCCTACGGCCGCCCCTTCGCGATCGTCGGCCCCCGCGAGACGCTGCACGACCGGTCGACGGACGCCCCCACCTCGTACGCCTACGCCGACCCCGACTTCCCGCGCGCCCACCTGGCCGGCTGGGGCGAGGGCTGGCACCACATGGCCCCGCTGATCGGCGAGACGGTACGGGCCTGCCGCGCGGACGTGCTCCTGGTCTCCCTGGGCCTGATCGACCTCGGCTTCTACACCAACGCGGAGCAGACGGCCGACAACGTCCGGGCCTTCGTCGCCGAGGCGCGCTCGGCCGACCCGCGCGTGCGCATGGCCGTGATGCCGGTGATCCCCAACATCCGGGTGGAGGCCGACGCGTCCTTCGCCGAGCAGGTCACCCGCTTCAACGAACTCCTCGTGAAGACCACCGCCGACCTCGACGAACGCCGCTCCTCACTGCTCCTGGTCCCGCCGCCGGTGTCGTACGACTTCCACACGGACACGTACGACGGCACGCATCCCAACGAGAGCGGCGAGCACAAGATCGCGGAGGCCTTCGCGGAGGCGATGGACGAGGAGTGGGGGCTGGGCGGGCCCTACTCCCCCGCCCCGTAGGCCGCCCGGACCGCCCGGGCCGAGTGGTCGGTACTGTCCCGCTCTGGCATATGCGCGTCCTCCCGTGTCCTGGTCGCCGTGCGTATCGTTGTACCGCGCGGCTGTACTCGTCGTTGGGGCAGCGGGGGAGGAGCGCCACGATGACCGTCCTTGAAGACAGGATCGCCATGGCCGACGCCAACACGGAACGCTTGGATGAATGGTTCGAGCGCCTGGAGCGGATGCCCGTCCCCGAAGGATTCAGGGTCGAGATCGTCGGGGGCAACGTCCACATGACACCGCAGCGCGACACGCATTGGGCAATCATCCGCCGGATCGTACGGCCCATTGAGGACCGGTTCGGCATGGACGTACTGGTCCTCTCGGACGTCCGCATCGACTTCCCCGGCCACGAGAACGGCTTCTGCCCGGACGTGGCCAAACTTCGCGACGGAGCGAAGCAGGACGACACTGGCCACTGGCGCCACGAGGACGTCGAGTTCGTCGCCGAGGTCATCTCCCAGGGAACCGCCGCCAACGACTACGGCCCCAAGAAGCTCGCGTACGCCGCCGCCGAGGTCCCCCTCTACCTCGTCGCCGACCCGTACCAGGGCCGCTGCCACATCTTCACGCAGCCCAAGGACGGCGACTACACGACCGAGACCCGGGTCGCCTTCGGGCAGGAGCTGGACCTCACGGACACCGTTCTCGGCCTCACCCTCAGGACCGACGCCTTCCCCCGCGACTGATCGCACGGACCGCTTGCCTGGAGTGCACTCCAAGTCGTTGGCTTGGGGACCATGAAGTACACGCAGCTCGGACGCACAGGACTCAAGGTCGGCCGACTCATCCTCGGGACCATGAACTTCGGCCCGCAGACCGACGAGGCCGACAGCCACGCGATCATGGACGCGGCGCTGGACGCCGGCATCAACTTCTTCGACACCGCCAACGTGTACGGCTGGGGCGAGAACAAGGGCCGTACCGAGGAGATCATCGGCAACTGGTTCGCCAAGGGCGGCGACCGGCGGGACAGGACCGTCCTGGCCACCAAGGTCTACGGCAACATGGGCGCCGACGGCGAGGCATGGCCCAACCACGACAAGCTCTCCGCCGTGAACATCCGGCGGGCGGTCGACGCCAGCCTGAAGCGGCTCAGGACCGACCACATCGACCTGTACCAGTTCCACCACATCGACCGCGCCACCGGATTCGACGAGATCTGGCAGGCCGTCGACGTACTGGTCCAGCAGGGCAAGATCCTCTACGCCGGGTCCTCGAACTTCCCCGGCTACAAGATCGCCCAGGCCAACGAGGCCGCCGCCCGGCGCGGCGGCACCATCGGGTTGGTCAGCGAGCAGTGCCTGTACAACCTGGCCGAGCGCCGCGCCGAGATGGAGGTCATCCCTGCCGCGCAGGACTACGGCCTCGGAGTCATCCCCTGGTCGCCGCTGCACGGCGGGCTGCTCGGCGGAGTCCTGAAGAAGGAGGTGCAGGGCGGACGCCGCGCCTCCGGGCGGGCGGCCGACACCCTGGCCGATCCCGCCGGCCGCGCGCAGATCCAGGCCTACGAGGACCTGCTCGACAAACACGGCGTCGAGCCCGGCGAGGCCGCGCTGGCCTGGCTGCTGACGCGGCCCGGCGTGACCGGTCCGATCGTCGGTCCGCGCACCGCGGAGCAGCTCGCGTCGGCGCTGCGGGCCGTGGAGCTGGAGCTGTCGGACGAGCTGCTGACCGGGCTGGACGAGATCTTCCCGGGGCCGGGTCCGTCGCCGGAGGCGTTCGCCTGGTGACGGCATGGCCGTGGCGGCGGCCGCCTGACAGCTGCTCAGCCGATCGCCGCCGCCACCGCCACCACGAGCATCATCAGTACGAGCACACCGGCCATGATCCGGTTACGGGTCTTCGGGTCCACGCCCCCGAGCCTAACCGGAGGCGCCGAGCGGATTGCGGGCGACCGTCTCGTAACGGGGCTGCTCGCCCGGCACCCCGGACGTCGGCAGGCAGCTGCGCACCAGCGCGAGGTCGGTCACGGTCCAGGCGGGGCTCGTGAAGTGGTCCAGTGCCTCGACGTAGGGGCGTGCGTCGAACGCCTCCCGGCTGCGGGCCACCGTCAGGTGGGGCTTGTAGCGGCGGTGCTCCCCCATCGGGACGCCCGCCTTGCGCGCCGCCGACTCCGCACGGTCGGCCAGCAATCGCAGGGTGGCGACATCGCCCTCCGCGCCCGCCCACAGGGCCCGCCCGTGCCCGAACTGCCCGCCCCCGCGCAGCGCCAGCGTGAAGGACGCGGTGCGGTGGGCGGCACGCTCCAGGCGGGCCGACAGGTCCGGTACGAGGTCGTCGTCGACCTCGCCGTAGAAGGCCAGCGTGAGGTGCCACCCCGGGCGGCCGGTCCAGCGCAGCCCGTCCGCGCCGGGCAGCATCCGCAGCGCGGCGACCTCGGCGGCGAGGGCGGCGGTGACGTCGTCCGGGGGCAGTACGGCGGCGAACAGTCTCATGCCGGCCAGTCTCCCCCGGGGAACACGCGTACGTCCGCGCGTGTCCTGGTCACCGTGCGTATCGTTGTACCGCGCGGCCGCACTCGCGTCGGGGGCGGCCGGGGAGGAACGCCACGATGACCGTCCTTGACGACAGGATCGAGATGGCCGAAGAGAGCACCGGGCTGACTCTGGACGTCATGTTCGAGTGGCTCGAGAAGATGCCCGTCCCCGAGGGATACAAGACCGAGATCGTCGGGGGTCACATCTTCATGACGCCACAGCGGGACACCCACTGGGACATCGTCCTGGACATCGTCGAGCAACTGCGCGCCAGGTACCCGCGCAAGCGCGTCAAGTCCGACGTCCGTATGGACTACCCGGGGCATCTCAACGGCTTCGCCTCCGACGTCGTCGCCCTGGCCGAGGGTGCCCGGAGGGACGACAGGGGCCACTGGCTCCCCGAGGACGTGGAGTTCGTCGCCGAGGTCGTCTCCCGGAGCACGGCCGGCAACGACCACGGCCCCAAGAAGGACGCCTACGCCGCCGCCGGCGTCCCGGTGTACCTGATCGTCGACCCGTACGCCGGCGAGTGGCACCTGCACACCCTGCCGCAGGACGGCAAGTACCACGGCTCCGTCAGCTTCGGCTTCGGCGAGGACGTCGACCTGACCGGCACCGCCGTCGGCCTCGCCCTCAGGACCGACGACTTCCCCCGCGACTGACCCGGGGACCGGAACGGACCGGCCGACTGACCCGGGGACCGGAACGGACCGGCCGCGAGCACCCGGAACCGGACCGGTTACGCCGCCGGCGCCAGCTCCTCCCGCCGCTCGCGCGGCACGAACCGCACCCGCGGGTGCCCCCGGTGCCAGCCCACCGACAGGCGCAGGTTGCCGACGCGGGCCAGGACCAGGCCGATGACGAGCGCGGCGGCCGCCGCCACCGCGCCGCCCGCGGCGAAGCCCGCCCGGGCGCCGTAGGTGTCCGTGACCCAGCCGACGATCGGGGCGCCGATCGGTGAGCCGCCGAGGAAGACCATCATGTAGAGGGCCATCACACGGCCCCGCATGGCCGGGTCGGTGGACATCTGGATGCTGGTGTTGGCGGTGACGTTGACGGTCATGCTGAAGACGCCGATCGGGACCATCAGCAGCGCGAACAGCCACAGCCGCGGTGCCGTCGCCGCCACGATCTCCAGGGCGCCGAAGGCGAGCGCCGCCGCGATCAGGACGCGCAGCCGCGCCGTGCCGCGCCGGGCGGCGAGCAGGGCGCCGGCCAGCGAGCCGACGGCCATCAGGGTGTTGAAGAGGCTGTAGGCGCCTGCGCCGGCGTCGAAGACGTCGTCGGCGAAGGCGGACAGGAAGACCGGGAAGTTGAAGCCGAAGGTGCCGATGAACCCGACCAGGGTGATGGTCCAGATCAGCTCGGGGCGGCCGGCGACGTAGTGCAGGCCCTCGCGCAGCTGTCCCTTGCCGCGCGGGGTGCGCTCGACGGCGCGCAGCTCGCGGGCGCGCATCAGCAGCAGGCAGCTGAGCGGCGCGACGAAGGACAGGCCGTTGGCGAGGAACGCCCAGCCGGTGCCCACACCGGTGATCATCAGGCCCGCGACGGCGGGACCGACGAGACGGGCGGACTGGAAGTTGGCCGAATTGAGACTGACGGCGTTCTGGAGCTGGTCACGGCCGACGAGCTCGGCGACGAAGGACTGTCGGGCCGGGTTGTCGACGACGGTGGCCAGGCCCATCGCGAACGCGGCGACGTAGACGTGCCAGACGTCGACGTGGCCGGTCAGGGTGAGGACGGCGAGGAAGAGCGCGGTCAGGGCCATCGCGGACTGGGTGACCAGCAGCGTGGGCCGCTTGCGCAGGCGGTCGACGAGGACACCGCCGTAGAGGCCGAAGAGCAGCATCGGCAGGAACTGCAGGGCGGTGGTGATACCGACGGCGGCCGAGGAGCCGGTGAGGCTGAGCACCAGCCAGTCCTGGGCGATGCGCTGCATCCAGGTGCCCACGTTGGAGACGACCTGGCCCAGGAAGAACAGGCGGTAGTTCCTGACCTTCAGGGAGGCGAACATCGACGTCCGGCGGGGGGCGTCGGGGGTGGTCCGGTCGTCGTGGCCGTCGGGTGCGGGGGCGGAAGCTGCTCCGGATCCCGTACTCAAAAGGTTCGCCTCCTCGCGAATGCCGCTTACACGTGTGCCAGCTTCTCGAGCACGGGGGCGGCGGCGCGCAGTTTCGCCCACTCGTCCTCGTCGAGTCCCTCGGCCAGCGTGGCCAGAAACGCGTTCCGCTTGCGGCGGCTCTCCTCGAGCATCACCACGGCCTGCTCGGTCTGCGTCACGACCTTCTGGCGCCGGTCCTCGGGGTGCGGGTCCAGTCGGACCAGTCCCTTGGCCTCCAGGAGCGCCACGATGCGGGTCATCGAGGGCGGCTGGACGTGTTCCTTGCGGGCGAGCTCGCCCGGGGTCGCGCTCCCGCAGTTGGACAGGGTGCCCAGCACCGACATCTCGGTCGGACTGAGCGACTCGTCGACGCGCTGGTGCTTGAGCCGACGGGACAGCCGCATCACGGCGGAGCGCAGGGAGTTCACGGCGGCGGCGTCGTCGCCATGCTTGAGGTCCGGCATGTTCCTTAGCTTA
>NZ_BAABCQ010000034.1:0-53523 GCF_039539045.1 Streptomyces marokkonensis | reverse complement strand
TTCGAATTCGAGCGCCACGATGCCCTGGAGAAGGCTCTTGTAGTCGTTGTCGCGCGTCGTCATGCGAACGATGTCAAAGGCTCCCCGAGTGGACGGGAGTGCCTCGTGTGACAGGAACTTACCCATCGGCCAGGCGGGGTCGTCCGCATAGTCGGATTCGTAGTCCGCCGCTCCGCGCAAGATGTTCTCACGACCCACGAGTTCCATGTCCAGGCGTCGTTGGGTCTGCGCACGCAGATGGTTGAGTGTGCCGCCCAGGACGATGACCAGCCGATAACCGGCGTCGATCGCCTTGGCGATGACCGCCGTGAAGTTCGCGGTCTTACCGGACTGTACGTATCCGACGACGAGACCTTTGGCCTGGTAGGCGGCTTCATCGATCGGGTTCGCGAGTCTTTCGACGACTCGGTCCGAAGCTTGGTCGAGAGCGGCGACTGCGGTTTCGGGCCATTCCTTGCCCTCGCTCAGCGTTCGTCGGTAGGCGGGCCAGTACCACGCCCGGCCCTGCTGCGACTGAGGGGTGTACCACGGAGTGAACTCGTCGCTGATTACGACCGTTCCGTCTGCCCGGGGGACGGGAATCAGCGTGGTCAAAAGTTCTCGGGTGTCGTCCTGGAGGGCCAGCAGATCGTAGACGGCGACTCGACGCTCGACGGACCTGGGTGTCGTATCGGACCAGGCGGGACCTTCCACGTAGTCCCACTGCGTGAGTTGCTTGCGCCAGAGGTCCACCAACTGGTCCGTGGAGTGCGACAAGTCGAGCGTCCGCTGAAAGTCCGTCTCGCGAGCGAGATTCTCTGCCTCGGGGCCTTCATCCTCCGCCTGGTATTGCAGGGCGCGTTCCAAGTTCTTCGGTCGGCCGGCCTGCATACCGCCGAGTGCCGACCGGTGCAACGTGAGTCGTAGGATTTCTGCGTTGTTCATGGACAGCGTTCCTCGGTATCTCAGGGAAGTCGGAAGTGACTCAGGAAAGGCGGCGGAATGAGCGTAGGCGTCAGCCCTGTGACGTCTATGACGTATTGGACGCCGGATATTCTTTCCCGGACGAAGTTGGTGAGTTCCGACGCGTTCAGCCGCGGCAGTGCGGAGGAGTCGAGGAGTGCCGGGGCGGAGCGGACTGACCACTGCTCGTCGTCCTGGGCGTCCGTCCAGCCGGCCGAGGCCAGTTTGCGGTCGAGGTGGTCGAGTACGGCCGGTGCGCGCTCGCCGACTGCGGAGCGTACCGATCGGACGCATTGCGAGAGCGTACGTCCGGCCGTGCCGCCCCGAGTGAGCTGTATCGACATGAGCCACAGAGGGCGTCCGAGCTTGGCATCCAGTTGACCGAGCCCGTGGATCGTGTGCCGGCGGGTCTCCGTCGCCGTCGTCTTCACTTCGAGGTCGAGTTCGGGCAGACCGAAATCGTGTTCTTCACCCTTCGGCCCGGTCCAGGACCGCACGGCGGTACTCCAGTCATATGCTGCGGCGACTGAGCACATGGCACCGAGTTCACCCATCAAGCCGAGACGTTTCTGCATGTCCAGGCCGTGGGGCCGGCTCAGCAGTGAGCTCCAGCCCCGAATGGTTTCCGCGTACGCCTGTTCCAGTGTGCGCCCGTGGGCCACGATGCGATCCGCTACCGCCGTCAGCAGGTCGTGGAAGTCGCGCATCAGAGCGACCTCGGTGGTGCTGATGCGCGCCAGCCGCATTCCCCGCTCCGCTATCTGATCGATGCGGATCGTCGGCAGGTTCGACCGGGGCGGGCGGTCTCCACGATCCAGCTCCACGTGGAGGGCTATGTCCCGGCCTCCATGGCCGACGACGTACGAGACCTGTGGGTGCGTGGAGCGCGCTGAGAGAGGGAAGGTCGTTGCCTGCTTCCTGCCGAGGAAGTACTCGACCTCGGACCAGGGCACGTGGGGGCCGTCATTCATCGTCGCCGCCGCGCTGGGCCTCGGCTCTGGCTGCCGCGACCAGGATCGACTGCCACAGTTGGAGATTGTCCTTCTCTCGACTTCCGCTGTACTCCTTCTCGAAGACCTGGTGCAGCACGAGCCACATCAAGGCCTTGAGGAGCGGAACGTCGTTGAGACCCCCTCGACGCCCACCCAGGATCGCCGTTCGGTACTGTTGGTTGAGGACCATTGTCCGGTTCTCGCGGTCGATGTCGAAGAAGAGGCCGTTGTCGAGCTTCTGCCAGCGGACCGCGATCGGCTCCTCGTGAGGTATGAGGGGCAGCTCTTCGGCGATCGCCTCGCGAAGTCCCGGGTCGAAGCCGCGCCCCGGTGGAATCACTGCCCTTCGCGTGGTGCTGGTGCGTCTGCGAGCCTCCCGGTGGACGGCGTCCGCAGCCGCCAAGTAGTCGAGGAACGTGCGGCCCTCCGCGTCGGTGGCCTTCTCCAACGCCGAGGTGAACTCGGAAGAGGCCTGGACTTCCGACTTCTTCACGGTCAGACCGAAGACGTCATTCGCCACGTCCGGCAGATCGACTGACACGCGTGCGAGGGACAGGCGCTGCTCGGGCTGCCGGAAGTTGTTCCAGCCGCCCGCCTGCACCAGGCGATCGTGCCGGTAGAAGTAGAAGCCCTGTCGTTCGATGACCGAGCCGACAGCCTTGTACTCGTCGACCGTGGATCTGGGAGTCCAGATGTGTGCCTCCAACCGCACGTCTCCGACGGACGGGACGGGAGCCAGGAATGTCCGCGGGTATTCGGGATCGCCACTCACCGGGTATCCGAACGGATCGAGAGGCTCCACGCCGAAGGCCAGATAGACAGTGCTGGTGCGTACGTCTTCGACCGCGATGGTGATGTTGAAGTCGTCCTGTGACAGGAAGCGGTGCAGGTGCAGTCCCAGGTGCAGTCCCAGTTTGTTGATGGTTCGCTGCACATAGCGATCGGTCTGGCCGCCGCCACCGTGCTTGGGAAAGTCTTTTACTCCGTCCCACCGAACCACGGTGCCCTGCCACGTGATGGGCCGCCCCGCGTAGCGGTCGAGGAGGGCCTGAGCGTACGACGGGTCAACGATGTCGCACTGGAAGCCCGAGACAGCTCGTTCCATCAACCAACGCCGTCCCGTCGCGCGGGTCCGCTTGGTCGTGCTGACGACCGTGACCGCCGATGCATGACTCAAGGACGCCGACTTCAGACCGGTACCGAACATCCCCAACGCGTCGTCCGCGTAGTCGCGGCGACCACCGACGGTCATGGCGACGTCCAGGCCATCGTCGGTCATGCCCTTGCCGTCGTCCACGACCAGCAGGCTGACCAGTTGGTCGCCGTCCCGAAGAAAGTGGATCACGACATCCTTGGCGCCGGCATCGATCGAGTTGTCGACCAGGTCGGCGATGGCCACTTCGAAGGCGTACCCCTGACTGCTGAGAGCTTCCATGTAGCGTGCATCGGGGGGTAGGAACTTGCTTCCGGCCGTGGGGACGTCGAATTGCCAATCCGTCTTCATCTACTCGCCTCGGGGTCAACGGTTTGATGCGATCAATGGTGACCGTAGCGCCAGGCTCGGACATTGGGCGATGAGCCCGCGCGTCTGCATGAGCGGCGCTCAGGCGTGCTCCCTCGGGCGGGCATCCGGACCGTTCACGGCCCTCCTTGCCTCTTGTACGGCCAGAGCGATGGCGTCGGGGGCCTCGTGCTCCCAGAACCGCAAGACGGTCCACCCCTCCTTGTGCAGGTGTTCTGAGGTTTCACGGTCGCGCGCCATGTTCTTGTCCAACTTGGTCCGCCACCACGCGGCATTCGCCTTCGGGTGCGTTGCGTGCTGGGGGCAGCCGTGCCAGAAGCAGCCGTCCAGGAAGATTGCGACGCGTGCCTTGGTGAAGGCGATGTCGATCGTGCGACGCGGCATCCCGGGCACGGGCATGTTGACCCGGTACCGCAGGCCGGCGGCGTGCAGCAGACGACGTACGGCGATCTCGGGAGCAGTGTCGCGGGAGCCCTGTCGGCTCATGCGGGCGGACACGGCGGCGGAGGAGGGCACAACACCGGACACGGCATCCATTGTGCCGGCCGGAGGGTCGGCACAGACGCTCAGCGCGGAGGGAGCCCGGGAAGGGATGGCCGGACGTCACCTCCTGTGACACCCCTGGTCAGTGTTGTACGACCCACGCCGACCCTCAGCCCTTGCTGTGGCCGCGGCGCCGTTGAGCCATCGCATGCCCTCGTGCCGCCGGCATCGCTACGCACTGCGGCAGAACGCAGGAGTGTGTCTTTTGGGCCGCGGCGAGCCATATCCCGTAGAACTGGAGCGATGCCCTCTCAGCGGTGAGGGGCGTTCGGACACGATTATCGTCCCTCTCCACCCCGCAGCGACGACAACACCAGGCGCCCGTACCGAGTGGTCAGCACCCCGGCCGTCGCGGCCACCGACAGAGTCAGGGCGATGAGCAGGTGAGACAGGGAGTCGTCGTCGAGGACCTGCAGGATGCCAAGGGCCGTACCAAGGGGGAGACCGAGGATGGTCAGGACGCCCAGGGCGCCGCTGATCTGCTGGCTTTCCTGGGTTTGGACCAACCGGCTGTAGTCGGCGGCCTCGGTGAGGATCTCGGCGAAGCGGACCGGTAGCCGGTGCTGGTTCTGAAAGGCGAGCAGGAGTTCGTTCGCGGGGCCGTGGGCCGTGAGGTGTTGCCGCCAGTAGCCGCTCCGGAAGAGCGCGATGTTCCTCTCCAGACCGGCGACGCGACGGGCCAGGTGCTGGGGAGAGGCGAAAACCTCCGAGAGCTCGTCAGTGAGTTCGTCGATATGGTCGCGCTGGAGCGAACCGAGCAGCAGGGCGTCGAGGTAGATGGTGCGGGAGTGCAGCGCACCGAAGCCGTAGAAGTCGCTCTCGCCGATGTCGGGCCGGTGACCGAGGAAGGCGGCACCCTGCCGCAGTACCAAAGCGCTCCAGTCGGCGGAGATACGTACGGTGTCCCTGAGGTGCTCCGCTGTTGTCTCTGGAGCCAGGGGGAAGTCCTGTGGGTTCGAACGGGAGGCCAGTTGCCACAGCCAGCGGCCGGCGCTGGTCGGCAGGTCCCCTTCGGGCCCGTCGCGGAGCGCGGGAGTGTGGTGTGACGTCGGGGTGAGGAAGGCGATCGTGTACGGCCTGGCGATGGCGAAGGGCGCGGCGGGGTCGTGGACATCGGCGATTCCGCTCAGGAGCAGGACGGGGTCGAACGGTCCGGTGAGTCCAGTGAAGCGTTCGTCAGAGGGAGCATGACCGCGGCCGGCGATGGTCCGAAGCACCGGCAGGAGCGGTCGCTCCACGCTGAAATGCAGGACTGCCAAGGCGTGTTCCGGATCGCGAGCGGTGCCTGCGCGGAGCAGCTCCACACCGAGCAGGCTCATGCCCTCGTGCTTCACGTCCTGGGGTAGATGCCAGCGGCGGGGCCGCCCCGGCGCGCCGTAGAGAGCTCGGGCGGAGGCCGGGGCGAAGTAGGTGGACCGCGTCTGCGTGTCCGTACGGCGGCTGCCGAGTTCGAACGGAAACGGGCCCTCGGCCCAGTTGGGTGCACGGTGCAACCGGGCGGGCAGGACGACGGTCAGCTCCTGCCGAGCACCGGTGATGCCGTCGAGAGGTGGTGCGGCGTCGGCTGTCGTCACCGGTAGTACTCGGCAGGGTCGGGCTGGTCGAGACGGATGACGAACTCCGCCTGGTCGGGACTCGTGGCACTGATGTGGAACCGGACGTGCTCACCGGTACGGATGGTGCGAAAGCCCTCGGTCACGATCTGCCGGTAGTCGAAGTTGTAGTACCGCTCGTCCTCGTCGTCCCGAACGATGTAGGAGCCGAGCGCGCCACTCGCTCCGCCGCCGCTGGGCCGCCGGGTGACGATGGTCCCGTGCCGTGGCTCGCCACTGCCGGCGAAACGTCCGCCCTCGCCGCCACCACTCATGCCGTCGCCTCCCTCACTTCGGTCGCGCCGACGCTCCCGGCCGTGGCGGGGCCGTCCGCCGTGTCCACGTCCTTGACACAGCGGAAGCCGACCGCGTTGCTTCCCCCACGCTTGCGGTAGATGCCCTTGGTGCTGGTCTGTACCGCGCGCATCGGGTTGTCGTAGCTTCCACCGCAGATGACGGCCTCGGCGGCGTCGTCCACCGACGTGGAGGTCCACTCCCAGCAGTTGCCCACCATGTCCAGGACTCCGAACGGAGAGCGGTTCCCGGGGCGCTCGTCAGCGGGAGTGGCGCCGGCCCGGCGCACGGCGTCACCCGCGAAGTCGCGGTACCACGCCTGATAGGTCACGACGGGGCGGCCGACCCAGGCGTCGGCGCAGTTGACACGACTGCTGTCCGGGGCATCACCCCAGGGGAAGAGCCGTCCGTCGGTGCCGCGTGCGGCTGCTTCCCATTCGAGCGAGGTCGGCAGCCGCTTGCCCTCGAACGCGGCGAATGCGTAGGCGCTCCACCAGTTGACGCAGACCGCCGGATGGTCGTTGTAGCGCGGGTTCTCGTAGTAGTCGGGGTGCCGCAACCGGTCGGTCCAGGGGCGGTGGGAGACGTGGGGCGGCTGGTCCGGGTGGTCCCACCGCGAGGTGCCGTCCGTGTCGAGCGAGTCAAGGAAGCGCCTGTAACGGGCGACGGTTACAGCTCGGCGATCGAAGCGTACGGAGTGCTTGACGCGGTGGATCAGCAGCCGCTCGGCTGGGCCGACGAGATACGCCCCGGCGGGCAGCACGCAGTCGTCGCGCGCCGTTCCGTCACCATCGCCGTCGCTCCCGGCATCGGACAGTTCTGCGAGGAACGCGCGTACCTGCTCCGTCAGGAAGGCTCCGGCGGGGAGGTCTGCCACGGCCTCCCGATGAGCCGGGTCGGCGAGATACCGGGCAGCCAGGAGCTCCTGGTACGCGGTGTGCACGAAGGCGACGTGATCGGGCCCCGCTGGGCGCAGTAGCGGGGCGAGGACACAAGCAGCGGGGTCGATGCGGCCGTCAGCGAAGGCGTCGGCGCCCAGATCGCGATGCAGGTCGAGGAGAGAGAACAGGGTCCGGTCGGTGAGGAACGCCCGACCGAGTGTGGCGGGCAGGCGCTGTTCCAGCTCGGGACGCCCACGCTCGGTCAGCGTCTGCGTGAGGTGGGCGCTGAGGATGTCTGCGAGAGGCCGGCCCGGAAGAAGGCCGAGCCGTGCGGTGAGGTGTCGCTCGAGCGGGGTTTCCTCCGGCTCGGTCAGGCGTACGACGTGGAAGTGCGGCACGCGGGACGGGTCCACGCCGTTCGCGTACATCTGCTCCACCAGCTGCTCGGAGCGTCCGGCGCCGCTGTCCAGTAGCTGACGTACCTGGGGCGAGTCCGCGAGGAAGGAGACCCGGGAGCTGATCACGACTGCGGACTCGGCGGAGAGAACTGCCGAGAGGTCCGTGAACAGGCGCAGAAACCCGGTTGGGCTCGGCTCCACGACTCCCTCGTCGAAGGCGTCCAGGACACACAGCGCGGTCCCGGAGCGGATGAGGTAGAGGAAGAGATCGTATGCGCGGGACCGGTCCGAGGCCATGGCCGGTGCCAGAATGCGGGCCGCGTACTCGGAGAAGGGTTCGTCCTTAGGCTTGAGGCCGAGGTCGAAGTAGAAGCGGAAGCGGCGGACCTCCGGGTCGGCGGCCAGGGCGCGCAAGAGAGTGCTTTTCCCGCTGCCGGGTCGGCCGGTGACCAGGACATTGGCGCTACCGCTTGCGAGACGTGCCAGGAGTTCCGCCGCGTCACCGGACTCCGTCACCGCCGATTCGCCGGTGCGCGGATCGGTGCTCAGGGCCGTCGCGGCGACGGCGGCACGCGCCTCGGGTGGGGCCCCAGCGTTCTCGGGGGCCGTGGCGCCGGTGAGTCCTGCGAGGTGGGTGTCGAGATTGACGACGGTGTCGACGAACCCGTCGTACCGCACGATCCGGAAGTCCGTGCCCAGTAACTGGTGAAGTGCGCCGGGGGCCGCACCGCCGTCATTGTCGACGACCACGAACCGAGTGAGCTTGGGGAGTCGAGTGCGGAGCAACTCACCTCCGCGAGAGGTGAGGACGGTTCCCAGGTCGTCTGCGTCCCGGGAGAGCATCAGTTCCACGTACTCCAGCCGCATCCCTGATTCCCGGCAGAACAACAGGTACACCGTGTCCGGGCTGAGCACGAAGCGCTTGGCCTGCCGGTAGCCGAGAGTGACATGAAGCCCCGCAAGGAACTCGCAGCGCCGTGCGACCTCGGGAGCCACGTCCGGTTCCCCGCCGAGCAGGGCCGCGCTCCCGGTATCCGTGAACCAGACGAGGACGTCGACGAGCCTGCGCACGGCGAGCAGCCCGTCCTCGTCGCTGATGTCGTACCCGTCGTGCGTGGAGCGGTTACGTAGACGCCGGATGTCGTCGAGCGCGTCCAGCACAGTGCTGCTGCGGATGTACGGGCGACAGCGCTTGACCAGGTCGTTGAGTGCCTTGGTGGACGGGTCACCCTCGACGGCGTGGTGCCTCCACAACTCCTTGAGGAGCTTTTCGGTCAGCTTTCCGACCAGCGCGACCGCGTTCTCCGGGTAGCCGTCGTCGAGCGACCGTAACGGGCGCTCCAGGTCGAGTCCGAGACGGTCCGCGATCCGGGTGTGGTCGTCCAGTTCCCTCCGCAGGCGTCGCAGCCGCTCGTCGACGACGGTACTCACGCGCTCTCCTCAAGCCGGCGGCCGAGAACGAACGCGAATCGGTCCGGGAAGACCAGTACGGGTTCAGGATGGGCGGCGCGCATCTCCTCGACACCTTCCTCGATCTCGCTGCCACTGAAGGTGGAGAGCAGAGACATGTAGCGGGCCCGGACCATGCCGAGGTACCTGTCCCGGTCGATGCGGAGCTCATGCTCGACATGGCCGATGTGGGTTTCCAGGCCAGCCTGTCGCAGATGGCCTTGGATCACGGTTGGGTCCGGTTGCAGTTCCTCGAAACGGGCGAGGGCCGCTTTGAACAAGGGGTACCGGATGGTGGCCGGAAGCATGACGATCAGCAGCCGACCGCCCGGGGCCAGCCGGTCGGCGAGGCCGCGCAGCGTGCGGGCCTGGTCGGTCACATGGTGCACCGACTCCTTCAGCCAGATCGCGTCCAGCTCTTCGTACGGCAGCCTGGTGCGGCGTTCGGCGAAGTCTTCCGCAGACGCCACAACCGGAGTCAGCCCCGCTGGGGGAGGGGCGCCGAGCTCGCGGAGCATCGCTTCCGAGGGGTCGACGCACAGAATCGGATGGCTCGGGCGCAGTTGCCTGGCCACCTCCCTGGTGAACAGGCCTGTCCCTGAGCCGATGTCGGCGATCCGGTCGGCCGGGCCGAGGCGCAACGCTTCGGAAATCCGGCCGGACATCCACGGAACGTACTCCGGTCCGTAGACCCAGTGCTCGTCGTATTCGGCTGCGAGGCCGTCGTAATGCCCTCGCACATCGCGCCGTCCCACGGTCCCCCCGCCCAGCCCAAGCTATGCCGCCAACAGTCACCAGGCAGGCTATCGGGAGTGGCGATGCAGCAACAGTGTGTAACTCGACAGCTGATGGCCGACGTACGCGGGTGGCTGCCGGCCATCGAACCCGCTCGTCCGTGGCCTCGGACGGGCCGTGATCCATCAGTGAGCCTGCGCCAACGACCTGGGCGGGCATCGTGGGAGACCGCCTCGTCGGGGCCGGTGGGCTATGAGGGGCCGGTGGTCGGGAGGAGGATCTCGAAGCGGCATCCCACCGCGGTGTTGCGGACCGTGGCGTGGCCGGTGTGGGCCTCCACGATGCCGCGGACGATGGCGAGTCCCAGGCCCGCTCCGCTGTCTCCGTGCCGTTGCCCCGGGGCGGCGGAGGCATGCGTGCCGTGGCCGGCCGCCTGCTCGGCGGCCGTGCCGGAATCCGCCGCCGGGCCCGAATCCGCGGCCGTGAGGCTGGGAGGTGTGCGGGCCTGGCCGCCGCGCCAGCCCGTGTCGAAGACACGTGGCAGGTCCTGCTCCGCGATACCGCCGCACCCGTCCTCCACGCCGAGCACCACCTGGTCGTCCTCGACGCGCGTGCTCACCGCGACGGTTCCGTCGGCAGGTGTCGCCCGGATGGCGTTGACCAGGAGGTTGCCGAGTACCCGTGTGATGGCCTGGGGATCTACCCGGACCGGGAACGCGGCGACTCCGCCGTCCACCAGACGAACGCCCCGCTCGTCGGCCAGCGGCCGGGCCGTGGCGAGGGCGTCGTCCACCAGGTCGTAGATCGAGACCCGGGTCAGGGCCAGCTCCAGGGAGCGGGCCTGGATGCGGGAGAGCTCGAAGAGGTCGTCGACCATGCCGGAGAGCCGGTCGACCTCGACGCGGATGCGGGTGTGGAAGCGGCCGGGATCGGAGACGACGCCGTCCTCCAGCGCCTCCGCCATCGCTCGCAGTCCCGCGAGCGGGGTGCGCAGATCGTGAGAGATCCAGGCGATCAGCTCCCTTCGCGAGGTGTCCAGCGACCTCTCGCGGTCCTGTGCGGCCCGCAGACGGGATCCGGCCGTCTCCAGCGCCGCGGCGAGCGCGGCGAGTTCACTGGTGGGCGGGTCCGCCGGAGCCGTGAAACCGGGTTCGCCGCCGACGGTGGTCGCGGCGCGCGCCAGGTCCCGGCTGCCCGCGGCGATCCGGCGTCCGAACAGCAGCGCGGCTCCGAGGGAGAACGCCCCCGCGACCGCGACCACGATGAGGACCACCCTGAAGTCGTGTCCCGACAGGAACATCTCCAGCGCCACGGCGACCGTGCCCGCCGCCATCGCCACCACGGCGAGCGCGGCGACCGCGAACATCGACAGGACGACGGAGCGACCGCGGAGCAACGTGACGGCGGGGGCGCCGAGCAGCCCGGCGAACAGGGCGCCCAGAGCTGCCAGGGCAACGATGATCAGCATGTCGATCACGTGCGGAAATCCTCTCGGCCGGTCTCGCTCTCGTCGAGCGGGTCGAAACGGTATCCGGCACTCCACACGGTGGTGATGAGCTTCGGAACGGCAGGATCGTCCTCGACCTTCTCGCGCAGCCTTCGGACGTGCACGGTCACGGTGGACATGTCGCCGAACTCCCATCCCCATACGTGGCGCAGCAGCTCGGCACGGGAGAAGACGCGGCGGGGGTTGCGCAGGAGGAAGGCCAGTAGATCGAACTCTCGGGCGGTCAGGGGCAGTTCTCGATCACCGCGTCGCGCACGTCGTGCGCCCGGACTGACGGCGATGTCACCGGCCCGCAGGACGGCCGAGGCGGCGGAGGGCGGCGGGGCCTCGGCGCGGCGGAGCACGGAGGTCACGCGCAGTACGAGTTCCCGGGGGCTGAACGGCTTGGTCAGGTAGTCGTCCGCGCCCAGCTCCAGCCCCAGGATCCGGTCCGCTTCCTCACCGCGGGCTGTCAGCATCACCACCGGTACCGGGGGGCCACCGCCCGCACGCAGTCTGCGGCACACCTCCAGCCCGTCCAGGCCGGGCAGCATCAGGTCCAGGACGACCAGCTGCGGGCGCAGGACCGCGACCGCCTCCAGGGCCGCGAGGCCGTCGGCGGCGTGCTCGACTTCGTAGCCCGCGCGGGCCAGGTAGCCGGTGACGACCTCGGCGACGGTGGGATCGTCCTCGACGACGAGGACTCGGCGGGCCGGGGCCGGGTGGGTGCTCAAGGGATCACCCCTTGACCGGAGCGAGGCCGGCGGCGCCGAAGGAGACCGAGAACCGTTCGCACCAGATGACGGCACTCCGGAAGCGGGACAGGTCGGTACCGGCCGGGACCGGGTAGTTCTGGTTCCCCAGGTTGCCCTTGAGCTTGCCGAGCGCGACGGCCCCGTCTCCGAGCCCCGCCTCCGCCGCTTCGGGGCCCCGCGTCGAGAGGTATACCCGTACGTCCGGCCCTTCCGAGGAACTGAGGTCCTCGAACCGCAGCACCTGGCTTCCGTCCGCGAGCCGGAGCGTACGGGCGGTGCCGCTGGTGTCGTGATCGTGGCTCACGAAGGAGCCCCCGGACAGTTCTTTCGGCCGTGTGTCCTCCACCGGCGGCTCGGCGTCGCTCGTGCGGGCCGTGTCCTTCGTCGACGGTCCGCCGTTCGCCGCGGGAGCCGAGACGCCGGGCAGGGCCTCGTCCACAGTGGTGTCGGTGAACGTCTTCCAGGGCTGGAAGTAGAAGAGCCCGGCACCGGCGACGACCGCCAGGACGAGCAGGACGGGCACCACGGTACGGCGCGACGGACGAGACACCAGGAACCTCCGGAAGGGGAACGAGCGAGCGGGCCGGCCACGGCCGGGCGGCCCCATCATGCGTCCACCGAAGCCGCAGCCACCCCGCCGAAGCAGTGACGCGGCCCCTTCGTAAGACTCCGGTAACCACGCCACGGCTCGTCGACGTCGACGCCGGGGCACACGAAGCGGCAGTCCTCTCGATGCGGTTGCTCGTAGCCTCCTCATCCCGGCGGCCGAGGCCTTACGCGTCGATGACGGAGGGACTGGAGGCGCTGACGGGTGTCACCGGAGCCATTTGACTGCCGATCACCAAGCGCGCCACAGCGAACGGACAGGCCCGCCGAACCAGGAGTACGAGAGGTGACTTCCTGGAGGCGGGGACCACTGGCATGATCCAGGGTGACCGACCACTCGCGTCCACCACGTGCGGCCCATGGCCACCAACACCTCTATGACGCAGTCGGGTTGAAAGAGGCCTATCTTCTCGGGCATGGGTTATCAGGGAGAGTTTCGTCGGGCGGCGCTTGAGTCGGGCATCCCGGACGACGAGATCAGCAGGTTCGGCCGACACCTTCGTTTGGTGATCGGATTGCCCGGGTACGGCGATGGTTCTCCGGTCGGGCACATCGGTGGGTTGCCCCGGCTGCCGTTGGGCATGAAGTGGCCGTCCGCCGGGGACACGCCGTTGCCGTTGCTCCTTTCCGTCGACTGCGGGGCGTTGCCGAGGGTCGACGGCATCGACCTGCCGGCGGACGGGACGCTGCTCTTCTTCGTGGATCAGGAGATGGACCATGAGGACAGTTCCGGGAGGTACGCGCGAGTCGTGTACGTACCGGGCGGCACCGAGACTGCGATCGCGGAGGCCCCCGACTCCGCGTGTGTCCGCGAGCGGGTCGACGTCAGAGCCGAGCTCAGAGCCGAACTGCCCCTTTGGCTCGAGGAGGGCGAGGACGAGGACTGGCACGAGTTCTAAAAGATCTCGACTGGGAGGACATGTCGCCCTTCCAGCAGCAGTTGGCCCGGTACATGGAGCGTGAACTGCCGCACCTGGACGAACTTCGCGCTCTGGCCCACGGTCTCTGGTCGTCCGGCGCCTACCTCGTCATCGGCGGGTATGCCGATGACACGGTGATCAACAGCATTGCGGAGCAGACCCTCGCGGGACGCGAGAAGGCAGGCGGGATCCCGGCCATCCCGACCGCGGAATGGTATTCCCGTCTGGAGAAGGAAAAGCACCGGCTGACGAGCGAGTGGATATCGCTGGTCAGTGAAGGCGAGATCTACGAGGAGTACTACACGAGTTTTGTGATCCGTCGCGACGACTTGGCCGCCGCCCGGTGGCACAAGGCGCTGGCCGTGACCAATTTCGAGGCGCCGTGACCAGGTTCGACGCACCTTCATCGAAGCGATGGAGGGGCGGCTGGAGCAGCAGCAGGACTCGCGGACTCCCCCGCAGTCGTGCTCATCTGAGCGGTGCGTGAACTTTCTGGCGGGAAAGTTCACGCTTTCGTGACCAGGGGGACAGAGGCCGCCGCGAGGGCTCAGGCCTTCGCCCCGTGTGCGGGAGCTGATCGGCGGCCGGTGTCCATGGTGGAGACCGTTTCGACTGGTTGGGCGCGCCGGGCCGTGTCGTGGGCCGAGGGCGCGCCTGCGGCGCGAAAGGGCAGCGAGGGCTGCCCTGCCGTCCCTTGTCCGCCGCACCGAGCGGCGGCTATCCGTAAGGCAGGACCATCGTGACCGTAGGCGAAAGGTGAAAGAGGCCGCTCCATGCCCGCACAAGACATCGGCAGGAAGCCTGAGCCCCGCGGACGTCAGGTTCCGGTTCAGCGCCCGACGCAGCGCTCGCCGCTCGCACCCCATGCCGTGCGCGTCCCGTCCCCCGACGGTCTCGACCACGAGGCGATGGCCCCGCAGCAGATGCTGACCCTGCAACGCAGTGCCGGCAACGCGGCGTCGGCCCTGGTGCTGCAACGTGCGAAGAAGCTCACGCAGAAGCAGAAGAGGGACCTGGAAGCGAAGGAGAAGAAGGAGCGGGAGGCAGCGGCGCCCGCGCGCGACCCGGAGATGCAGGCCCTCCTGGGCGCCAGTCACTGGCGAGAGAAAGCGCAGAAAGCCGGAGCGGGACCCAACTCGATGAAGGGAAACAATCCGCCCGCCGGAGCCCCGAGAAGCCTCGACGAGATCCTGGTGAAAACAGGTCCCGCTCTCCTGGAGAAACTAGCCAAAACGGAGGAGACCGGGCGGCTGAAGCTCTACCGGACCATGGACAGGGACGAAGCCGACGCGATTCTCGCCTGGCGTGGCAAGAGAGAAGCGACGGAGAAGTGGGTGGGGGAGCAGCGAGGCCGTACGAAAGGGAACGGGACGCCGGACCCGGCCGTGTCGAAGGACTACCACGCCGAGACGGGGAAGGACGACGCGACCATCGGCACCATGCCCATGAGGAATCATGTCGGTGACTGGGAACAGGCCGACATTTACCACAAGATGAAGAGCTCGAAGCCAAAGACGACGCTTGAGTTCACGCTCAAGGAAGGCGCCCACGCGTACCTGTTCAGCCCGGAACACGCGGCCGTGCACGGGGACAGCGGCGTTGTCGGCGACATGCGCGGATATTTCGAGAATCAGGGCAGAGAGCTCCCGGCGTCAGCCGGCGGCGAAGGAGGGCTCGGCGGGTACATCGGCGTGAAGCAGGAGAAGAAGGGGCCCTTCAGCCTGGGCGTGGGAAAGGTCGAGGCGTCGCAGCTGCTGTTCCAGCTGTTCGTCGAAGAGGTCAGGGATCTGTACCCGCAGCCCTGACGACGCGACGGTGCCGTGCGTCACGCGGACCGTGCCACCCGGGCGCGTACGTCCGCACCCAGCCCACCTCGAGGACGACCGGACGTACGCCCCTGGTGCCGGTGAAGTTGTCGAGCCGGACACAGAGGTTGCCCAGCGGCATGTCCTGGTTGTCGCCGAGGTCGTCGTCGGGCGCCGCCGGCCGTGCGGAGGTCCTCCTCGCCGCCGATGGGGTCGGTGGGAGGGGATGATGGGTGATCCGCTCGCGGACTCCCCCGCCATTGCGCTCATCTGAGCGGTGCGTGAACTTTCTGGCGGGAAAGTTCACGCTTTTCGTGACCGGGGGGCCGGGCCGCCGCCGTGAGGGATCAGGCCTTCGCTCCGTCGGACAGGAAGGCCGTCAGGCCGTCCAGGAGCATGCCGCTGCCCTGTTCCGCCATGTCGCGTTCCTCCGCCGTGTCGCAGGTCTGGCGGAGGGTGATCACGGTGTTGCGGGGGCCCTCCTCGGTGAGTTCCATGGTCATCGTCGCGGGGTCGGGGCGGCCGGGGACGTCCATGCCGATGGTCAGGTGGCGGTTCTCGGTGACCTGCTGGTAGGTGCCGGTCAGGGGGACCTCGGTGCCGTCGGGGGTGAGCATCGTGGACTTCCAGGAGCCGCCCGGCCGTACGTCCAGCTCCACGGTGCCGGGGGCGGCGTGGGCCCACTGGGCGTACTGGTCGGGGGTGGTCCAGGCCTGCCAGATGCGGGCCGCGGAGGCGTCCAGGGTGCGGGTCAGGGTGTAGGAGAAGCCGTTCTCCGCCGCGGTGGTCTGCTCGGTGCTCATGTCGTCCTGTCTCCTCGGGTCGGTCGACTTGGCTCGATGCCCTGCGTTCCTCGTGGTTCGTAAGGCTGTCGCACCTGTAGACGGCCGCCGGGGCGGAAACTCATCGGTCCGTCGTGGCGCTTCCCTCCGGGCCGTGGCACCGCGCGTACGGCTGGTCCGAGCCGCACCAGCAGGCCGCCCCCCGCTGGGGCGGCCACGCCACCGCGCGACCCCGCGCCGCGAGCGTCGTCGCGTACTGGGGGAGAAGGGCGGGATCGGCCGGGGACGCGCTCTCCGAAGCCGCGAACGCCTCGTACGACGGGACCGTGCCCCGGACCACGCCCAGATTCGGGGTGCCGGACGAGGCCAGTTCCCGCAGGGCCGCCTCTATCGACGCCAGGTGCTCCTCGTACGAGGGGTACTCGGCGACGAGGGGCGGGTACGCCTCGAGGAGTTCCGTCAGCTCGCCGGCCGGCCAGTGGAGCATGGCCACCGGGAAGGGGCGGGAGAGAGCCTCGCGGTAGGCGCCCAGTTCGGCGCGCAGGCGGGAGATCTCCGCCTCCAGGTCCGCCGGATCGTCCGAGCCCAGGGACCAGACACGCTTCGGGTCGTGCAGCTCGTCCAGCGTGATGGGCATGGAGTGCAGGGTGTCGGCCAGGGCGTCCCAGTCGTCGTGCGGCAGACCCAGCATCCTGCGGACGCGGTGACGGCCGTAGAGAAGGGGGTGCGTCGAGTACGGGGGTTCCGCCACGTCCGTCAGGAGCAGGCGGGCGCCCTCCGTGAACGCCTCGTGCGCCGCCTCCAGCTCGTCGTGGGCCTCCAGGGCCTCCGCCACGATCACCCAGGGGGCCGGGTCGCGCGGAGACGCCGCACGGACACCGTCGATGATCGCCCTGGCCTCCGCCTCGTGGTCGTACTCCCACAGGTTCGAGGCCTTGAGAGCACGGACCAGGGACGGGTTCTCCAGACCGGAGGGGCCGGTGTCGGAAGGCGACAGCAGACGGTCGTAGAACTTGGTCGCGGCGGGGCGGTCGCCGGACAGTTCCAGATGAGCGGCGGCGCGCAGCAGCAGGGCCTCGGCGTCCTCCGGATAGAGACCGGCGGTTCGCTCCAGGCGGGCCGCCTCGGCGGCGTGGTCGACGTTTTCGGCAGGCGTGTCGGGGCGCATGGGTGACACCGTACTGCCGACAGGTGGCGAAGGTCAGGTACCCGCAGGCCAGAGGCCTTGCCCTTCCGTCGCCGTCCGTCAGCCGGAGCCGGGACCACTCAAGGGTCGACGGTGACGAAGGGAACCTTCCGGTTCGCCCGCGGGCACGCGGACACCGATGGCAGGTGGGAGCAGGGTGGCGGACGCGGTAGGCGTGTGGCGGGGCCGAGCCCAGGCGGACATGCCTGGCTACGGTCCAGTACACGCCCGGCTACGGTCCAGTACGTGAACGGGGTCTTGCGGAGTGGAACCCGACCTTGGACGATCGACCAGTCCTCCGATGGCTGCGCACTGCCGCATCCAGGTCGCACCTCATCGGGCGGGCTGCCCGAGACCGAGGAGTTGGGGATCATGAAGCTGTTGCGAGTCGGTACGGCGGGGTCGGAGCGTCCCGCGCTGCTCGACGCCGACGGGACCCTGCGAGACCTGTCGGCCCTGGTGTCGGACATCGACGGAGCGCTGCTCGCCGACGAGGCCGCGCTCGGCCGGATACGGGCCGCCGCCGGGGCCGGTGAGCTGCCCGCCCTGGACGGCACCGGGCTGCGCGTCGGACCGCCGGTGGGGCGCATCGGCAAGATCGTGTGCATCGGGCTGAACTATTACGACCACGCCCGCGAGACCGGGGCCGAGCCGCCCGCCGAGCCCGTCGTCTTCTTCAAGGCGCCGGACACGGTCGTCGGGCCGGACGACACGGTCCTCGTACCGCGCGGCTCCGCCAAGACCGACTGGGAGGTGGAGCTGGCGGTCGTGATCGGGCGTACGGCCCGCTATCTGGAGTCCGCCGAGGAAGGCCTCGCGTGCGTCGCCGGGTACGCGGTCGCGCACGACGTGTCCGAGCGGGAGTTCCAGATCGAGCGGGGCGGGACCTGGGACAAGGGCAAGAACTGCGAGACGTTCAACCCGCTCGGGCCGTGGCTGGTGACCGCCGACGAGGTACCCGACCCGCAGCGGCTGTCGCTGCGGCTGTGGGTGAACGGCGAGCTGAAGCAGGACGGGACGACCGCGGAACAGATCTTCCCGGTGGGGGAGGTCGTGCGGTACGTCAGTCGGTTCATGGTGCTGCGTCCCGGTGACGTCATCAACACCGGGACACCGGCGGGGGTGGCCATGGGGCAGCCCGAGCCCAAGCCGTATCTGCGGGCGGGGGATGTCGTCGAGCTGGAGATCGAGGGGCTCGGGCGGCAGCGGCAGGAACTCAAGGACGCGTAGGCGCTCCGCTGGGGCGGGGGACTGCGGTGCGTTTTCAGCCGCGGGTTGTTTGTGGCTGGTCGCGCAGTTCCCCGCGCCCCTTTCGGGGCGCTTTCCTCAGGTCAGGAGCGAAGCGAGGCGGTGCCAGCCCTCCCTGGGGAGGCGCGCCAAGTCGTCCTCCACCAGTTGGACAGCCACGTGGTCCGCGCCCGCGTCGTGGAAGGCGTCGACGCGGGTGCGGATCGTGTCCTCGTCGCCCCAGGCGAAGACCGCGTCGATCAGGCGGTCGCTGCCGCCGTCGGCGACGTCGGCGTCGGTGAAGCCGAGATTGAGGAAGTTCTTGGTGTAGTTCGGGAGCTTCAGATACGCGGAGAGGTAGGCGCGGGCCGTCGCGCGGGCCCGGGCCGGGTCGGAGTCGAGGACGACCTTGAACTCCGGGGCCAGCAGCGGGCCCTCGCCGAGCCGCTCGCGGGCCTGCGCTGTGTGCTCCGGGGTGACCAGGTACGGGATCGCGCCCGCCGCCCGGTCCCGGGACAGCTCCAGCATCTTCGGGCCGAGCGCGGCCAGAACCCGGCGGTCGGCCCGCATCCCCGCCCTGTCGAGGTCGTCGAGGTAGCCGACCATCGTCGAGTACGGGCGCTCGTACCCGCCCACCATCGGACCGTGGCTCACGCCGAGGCCGAGCACGAAGCGGCCGGGGTGGGCCACCTCCAGCTCGGCGAAGGCCGCGGCGGTGGCGGCGGCCTCGTGCTCCCAGATGCTCTGGATGCTGGTGCCGACCACGATGCGCGAGGTCGCCTCGATCAGCGGGGCGGCGTGCTGGGCGGACGTGTTGCCGCCCAGCCACACGGCGCCGAAGCCGAGCCGCTCCAACTCGGCGACGGCCTCGGCCCGTTCGCCGGCCTGGTCCGGGTCCCCGGAGCGCAACTGCGCGCTCCAGACGCCGTACCGTCCGACCGATTCCTTCAGAGAAGCCGTCGCGTCGTTCATCGGTTGCGATCCCTCCGGTGGGCGTCGTGATCATGCCGCGTACCTGCCTGCCAACCACAGGTACCCACGAGTGATTCCCCGATCACGCGGCCCGGGGCCAGTCGGGCTATTCGCCCAGGAACCGCTCCAGGGCCTCCACCACGAGCCGGTGGTCCTCCACCTGCGGCAGCCCGGACACCGTCACCGAGCCGATCACGCCGACGTCCGCGACGGTGACCGGAAACGAGCCGCCGTGCGCCGCATACGTGTCGGCGTCGAGCCGCGAGGACTCCTCGAACGTCGTGCCCTTGGCCCGGAAACGCGAGCCCACCAGGTACGACGCGGAGCCGTACCGCTCCACCACCCGGCGCTTGCGGGCGATCCAGGCGTCGTTGTCGGGAGTCGAGCCGGGCAGGGCCGCGTGGAAGAGCTGCCGGCCCGCGCGGTGGATGCCGATGGCGACCGGCGCCCCGCGCTCCCGGGCCAGCTCGACCAGGAGGGAGCCGAGCGCCCACGCGTCGTCGTTCGTGAACCGGCGGAAGACCAAGCGGCGCTCCTGCGCCTCCAGTTCCTCCACGGTCGGGGCGGCCGTGTCGGGAGAGGGACTCACAGGGTGACCACCATTCCGTCGCGGGCGGACCGGCGGGCCGCCTCCAGCACGTCCAGGGCGTCGGCCGCCTCCCGGGCGCCGACCGGGTTCGGGCCGGACTCCAGCAGGGCCTTGGCCACCGCCGCGTAGTAGGCGGGATAGTCGCCCGCCACGGTCGCCGCCACGTGTCCGCCGCCGGTCGGCGGGGACTGGCCGGAGCCCACGCGGCCCCACAGCGACTCGTCCTCCTCGCCCCAGCCGGGGCCCGGCCGCTTGCCCTCGCGCAGTGCCGCCTCCTGCGGGTCCAGACCGTGCTTGACGTACCCGGCCTTCGAGCCGAGCACCCGGAAGCGGGGGCCGAGCTGGGCGGCGGTGGAGGAGACGTAGAGGTGGGAGCGGACGCCGTTCGCGTGCGTGATCGCGACGAACGTGTCGTCGTCCGCCTCCGCGCCCGCGCGCCGGACGACCGACTCGGCGTACACCTGCGTGGCCGGGCCGAAGAGGACGAGCGCCTGGTCGACGACGTGGCTCCCGAGATCGTAGAGGAGACCTCCGATCTCTGCCGGGTCGCCGGACTCGCGCCAGCCGCCCTTCGGCTTCGGCCGCCAGCGCTCGAAGCGCGACTCGAAGCGCCATACGTCGCCCAGAGCGTCCTCGGCGAGCAGCTTGCGGAGAGTGAGGAAGTCGTTGTCCCAGCGGCGGTTCTGGAAGACGGAGAGCAGCAGGCCGCGCTCCTCCGCCAGTGCCGCCAGCTCCCGCGCCTCGGCCGCCGTGCCCGCGACCGGCTTGTCCACCACGACCGGCAGACCGGCCCGCAGGGCCCTCGTCGCGAGCGGTACGTGCGTCTTGTTCGGGGACGCGATGACGATCAGGTCCAGCTCGGCGGCCCGGTCGAAGAGCTCGTCCGGGCCGGTGACGGTCCGCACGTCCGGGAACTCGGCGCGAGCCTGCTGCTGCCGCTCCGGGTTCGAGGTGACCACCGTGTCCAGGGTCAGGCCCTCGGTGGCGGCGATCAGCGGAGCGTGGAAGACGGAGCCCGCGAGGCCGTAGCCGACGAGGCCGACGCGCAGCGGGCCGCCCGGGGCGTTACCAGGGGCGTTGCCGGGAGGAGTAGCAGTCATGGTCCTACTTTGGCAACGGTGTTGCCAAAGTGCAAGCGCCGGAGACAATGGGGGATGTGAACAGGACGAACAGTGGGGGCGCGGGTACGGGTACGGGTACGGGCGTGAGTATGGGGCCGGACATCGGTGCGGGTGCGGGCTCCGTGCGGGGCGGCGGTATGCGGGGTGCGGTGGGTGGCGCCAACCTGCTCGCACTGCGCAGCCACAACACCGCCCTGGTACTCGATCTGCTGCGCACCGCCGGTGTCCGGGGCATCAGCCGGCTCGAACTCGCCGAGCGGACCGGGCTCACCCCGCAGGCGGTCAGCAAGATCACCGCCCGGCTCCGGGACGAGGGCCTCGCCGCCGAGGCCGGACGCCGCGCGTCCACGGGCGGCAAGCCGCGCACGGTGCTGCGCCTGAAGCCGGGGGCGGGCCACGCGGTCGGCGTCCACCTGGACCGGGACGAGCTGCGGGCGGTACTGGTCGATCTCGACGGTGCCGTGGTGGTGGAGCGGCGCTCCCCGCTGGACCTGGGCGCGGGCGCTGAGGCCGTGGTGGAGGCGGTGGCGCGGGCGGCCCGGGAGCTGGTCGCCGGCACCCTGACCCCGCCGGGGAGCGACCTCTCCGCCGCGCCCACCCTGCTCGGCCTCGGCGTCGCGCTGCCGGGGCCGCTCGACCATGTCCGGGGGGTGCTGCACCGGGTCACCGGGTTCCCGGAGTGGGACGGGTTCCCGCTGCGGGACGCGCTGGCGGGGCGGCTCGGGGTGCCGGTCGTCGTCGACAAGGACACCAACGCGGCGGCACTCGGTCTCGCGGTCGGTTCCGCGGCCGGGTCCCCGGTCGGTCTCGCGGTCGGCGGCAAGGGCGGTGAGCGGGGCGGTGCGGGTGGCCGCGACGGTGACGGCCAGGGTGGTGGCGAGGGTGGTGGCGCGGGCGGTCGCGCGGGCGGTCGCGAGGGCGGTCGCGCGGGTGGTGAAGAGGGCGACGGCGCGGGTGGTGGTGCGGGCGGTCGCGAAGGTGGCTGTGCGGGCGGTGGCGCGGGTGGCTCTTTCGCCTACCTGCACCTCGGTACGGGGCTCGGTGCCGGCCTCGTCTTCGGCGGTGCCGTGCACCGGGGCGCCCGGACCGGTGCCGGGGAGTTCGGGCACCAGGTCGTCCAGCTGGACGGTCCGCCCTGCACCTGCGGCGCCCGCGGCTGCATAGAGGCCCTGTGCCTCGGGGCCGTCGCCCGCGGCGACCTCGCGGAGGCGGCGCGGGTGCTGGGCGCGGGCGCCGCGAACCTCGTCGGGCTGCTCGACATCGACCTGGTGCTGCTCGGCGGCCGTACCGTCGCCGCCGCGCCCGAGGCCTTCGTCCACGGCGTCGGCGCCGTCCTCGACGCCCGCGCCCGGCGCGAGGGCGGACACGACGGCGCCGTACCGGTACGGATCGCACCCGGCGGGACGCGCGCGGTCGCGGAGGGCGCCGCCCAGCTGCTGCTCGCACCGCTGTTCGGACGGGGAGACGCCTGACGGGGCCCGGCCGGCGTACCGATGCCGACCGGGCCCCAGTACGGGCCTGCGCCGACGGTCAGCGGCCCACCGCACACGCGTCCTCGTTGAGCATGAACCGTGGCGGCGACGACGCGTCGCCGGTGTGCTCGACGAGGTAGCCCAACGTGACGCTCGCGCCCGGCGCGATCGTGGCGTTGTGCCCGGCACTGCCCGCCGAGACCGTGTTGCTGCCCTGCGTCAGCTCCGTGTTCCAGTCGGAGACGACCCTCTGACCGAGGGCCAGCGGGAACTCGAGCGTCCAGCCGTTCACCGGGACGTCGCCGGTGTTGGTGACGGTGAGGTCGACCGTCGCGCCGGTGCCCCAGGACGTCACCGTGCGGTCCACCCGGCAGGTGGGCTCCTCCTGCGCGAACGACACCCGGTGCAGGCCACCTGGCAGGTCGTTCACCACGTAGAACTCCCCGTCCATCGTCGTGCCGATGTTCGTCACCTGGGTGGGCATCTCGCCGATCTCGGCCTGCTCGTAGCCGCCCCGGCCGTCGGGGCGCAGCGCCCAGACGGTGGACGAGCAGTAGTCGGTGGCGATGTAGGTGCCGCCGACCAGGTCGGCGTAGCGCTCGCCCCGGTAGACGTGGCCGCCGATGACCGAGCAGCCGCCGGTGTAGGGGGAGTAGGTGAAGACCGGCTCGGTGTACTCCTCGCCGGGCACGCAGTCCCCGTCGGTGAACTTCTCCAGCCCCTCGTAGCAGGACCAGCCGAGGTTCAGCCCGCCCCGGCCGGCGGCGATGTGGTCGACCTCCTCCCAGCGGCCCTGGCCGACGTCGCCGATCCACAGCGAGCCGTCGACGGCGTCGAAGGAGAACCGCCACGGGTTGCGCAGCCCGTACAGCCAGATCTCCTCGCGGGCGCCGGCAGTGCCGACGAAGGGGTTGTCGTCGGGGACGCAGTAGGCGAGCGGGCCGCAGGCGCGGCTCACGTCGATGCGCAGGATCTTGCCCAGCAGGGTGTCCAGCCGCTGCCCGGAGTCGAAGGGGTCGCCGGAGCCGCCGCCGTCACCGATGCTCCAGTACAGGTTGCCGTCGGGGCCGAACGCGAGCTGTCCGCCGTTGTGGTTGCTGTACTCGGCGTGCTCCTGGGAGAGCAGGACCTCCAGGCGGGAGTCGTCGAGCCGGTAGCGGGCGAGGGTGACCGCGCCGTCGGGCAGCGCCGTGTACGCCAGGTACAGCTCCCGGCTGTCGGCGAAGTCGGGCGGGAGGGCGAGGCCGAGCAGGCCGCGCTCGTTGCCCGACTCGTCCACGGCCGAGGTGATGTCGATCAGCGGGGTCCCGGCCAGACCGGTGTCCGGGTGGTAGACGCGGACGGTGCCGGACTTCTCCGTGACGAACAGCCGGTCCGTGCCGTCGTCGGGGGCGGCGAGGGCGGTGGGCCGTCTCAGTCCGGAGGCGACCTGGGTGGTGGTGGCGCTGAGCGACGGGAGGGGGGCGGGAGAGGGCGAGGCCGATTCCGCCGCGGCGGTGGGCGCGGGGACGAGGGTGACCAGTAGGAGAGCGGCGGCGAGGGTGGCCAGGGCAAACGACAGACGACGCCATAAGTGATGGACATGTATATGACAAGCTGCTGTGTCCATGTGTCCTTCTTTCCGCATGCCGGGGGAGGGGCGGGTCGGGAGAATGTATGGGAGCGCTCCCGGACTCAGGCTGCGGCTCACGGAGCGGAGCGGCAACGTGTGATTGCGCCACTTTCACGCCGCCTGGCGCGAAACAGTGCCGAGCGGGGGACGTTCGTGCTCCGTCCGGGCGTCGTGGCCCGATTGGCGGTGCCCGAAGCCGCGATCCACCGGCACGCTCATGTGTTTATGCGACTGTTCACGCCCGCGTCCCCCCGTCCGGTGGCGGCAGCCGCCCTCCTCGCCGCCTCCGCGTCCGCCGCCCTCGTGCCCGCCGTCCTCGCGCCCGCCGCCTTCGGGCACGCCGTCCCCGCGCACGCGGGCCCCGGTGAGCCGCTTCCCGCCTGTACGGCACCGGAGGACCACACCTTCCCCCTCACCACCCGCATCCACGGCGGTCCCGCCGGCTACGCGGCGGGCGGGGGTCACGGAACCTGGTACCTGGACCTCACCAACACCACCTCCCGCACCTGCGAGGGTATCCACCCGGTTGTTGTCCTCGTCGACGAGAAGCGGGCGCTGGAGCCGTCGCAGCCCCGCCTGGAGTTCTACGACGGGGCCCGCCCGTACCCCGTCGACTTCGAGGCGACCGACCGGGACGAGCTGATCGGCGCCTTCGGTGAGGGTGAGGGTGAGGGCGCCGACGGCTTCCCCGGCTTCACCGTCGGCCCCGGTGAGACCCTCAGCGTCAAGGTGCGGCTCGCGCTGACTCCGGGCACCGCCCCCAACGAGGTCACCGCCAATGCGGCCGTGGTCCAGCGTCGCGGCGGCGACGGCGAGTGGATCGGGCAGTCGAACGACTACCGCTTCCGCATCGGGGCCGGCGAGTCAGCCACCGGGACGGGCACCGACCCCGCCGCACCCAATGACCCCTCCGACCCCGCCGCGCCCTCCGCCGCCGCGACCCCGGACGACCGGGGCACCGGCATCCCGTTCGCCGACGAACTCGCCGGCACCGGGCTGGGCCGGGCGGACGCGGCCCTGGGAGCCACCTCCCTGCTCGTCGCCGCCGGCGTCGCCGCCGTACTGCTGGCCCGCAGACGCCGCTGACGCCGCCGTAGGCGCCGCTGACGCGCACCAACCGCGCGCAGGGGGTGGGGTGCTGGAACCCGGGGCACCCCGCGACCCACGCCACCCCCGTCTGCGACCATCCCTGCGTGGACTACCCGAACGACCAGGCCCCGGGCGCCCCCGTACGCTCCGGAATCCCGGAGCACGGCCGCGTGCCGAAGTACTACGCCGTCAAGGCGCGGATCGACCGTCTGGTCGGCGAACTGGGGGAGGGCAGTGCCATCCCCACCGAACGGGACCTCTCCGAGCGGTACGAGGTGGCCCGCGAGACCGTCCGGCAGGCGCTGCGCGAACTCGTGCTGGAGGGCAAGCTGCGCCGGCGGGGGCGCGGCACCGTGGTCGCGGGCCCCAAACTGGCGCAGCCGCTGTCGCTGGCCAGCTACACCGAGGGCGTCCGGCGCCAGGGGCGTACCCCCGGCCGCGCGCTCGTCACCCTCGACCGCTTCCCCTGCCCCGAGGCGCTCGCCGCCGAGACCGGCCTCACGCGCGGGGAGCCCGTCTGGCACCTGGAGCGCGTGCTGCTCGCCGACGACGAGCGGGTCGGCCTGGAGAGCACCTACGTCGCCGTGGCCCGCATCCCCGACCTGGACACCGCGTTCGACCCGGACTCGTCCTTCTACGCCCACCTCGCCGAGCAGGGCATCGCCTTCGGCGACGCCGACGAACGCATCGAGACCGTGCTCGCCACCCCGCGCGAGGCCCTGCTCATCGGCACCCCGCCGGCCCTCCCGATGCTGCTCATCCACCGGGTCTCGCGGGACACGGGGGGCCGCCCGCTGGAACGCGTACGGACGCTGTACCGGGGCGACCGCTTCTCCTTCACGACCCGTCTGCGCGGCTGAAAACCACTCATTACCGCCCCCACACCCGCATCCCTCATCCCACACCCCCATAACGAGAAGGTAACGGGTCTAGCCCAAACGTGGCGACCAGTTCACGCTCTCGTAGTCAGCCGGATTCCTCCGGTTCCCCGATGCCGAGGAGCGTTGCGGTCGTGAGAGTGATAGTCGTCGGAGCCGGCGTGGTGGGCACCATGCACGCCTGGCACGCAGTCAACCGCGGCCACGAGGTCGTACAGATCGAGCGCGAGACCGAGGCACGCGGCGCCTCACTGCGCAATTTCGGCCAGATCTGGGTCAGTGGCCGCGCGGGTGGAGAGGAACTGGAGACCGCGCTGCGGGCGCGGGAGCTGTGGGAGGAGATCGGCCGCCGGATCCCGGCCCTGGGCTTCCGTCCGAACGGCTCCCTGACCCCGGTCCGCGGCGACCTTGAACGCGCGGTCGCCGAGGCGGCCGTCGCCCGTCCGGACGCCGCCGCCCGCGGGCACAAGCTCCTCACCCCCGGTGAGGCCCGCGCCCTGAACCCGGCCCTGCGCGGTGACTTCGACGCCGCGCTGTACTGCGAGCGCGACGCGGCGGTCGAACCGCGCACCGCCCAGCTCGCCCTGCGCGCCGAACTGCGCAGGTCCCCGAAGTACACCTTCCTGCCCGGCCGCGAGGTCCGCGACGTCATCGGCGAGAACGCCGTCCGCGACGACCACGGCGACGTGCACACCGGCGACGTCGTCGTCCTGTGCACCGGCGCCTGGCTCGGCGGACTCGTCCGGGAGCTGGCCGGACCCGACCTGCCGGTGCGCCGGGTCCGCCTCCAGATGATGCAGACCGACCCCCTCGGCGAACCGCTGACCACCTCGGTCGCCGACGCCGACAGCTTCCGCTACTACCCCGCCTACGGCTCGCCCGCCCTGGACGAGATGAACGCGCGCCGGCCGCAGCCGGCCACGGCCGCCGAACACAAGATGCAGCTGCTGATGGTGCAGCGCGCCGACGGCGGCCTGACCATCGGCGACACCCACGAGTACGAGCACCCCTTCTCCTTCGACACCGTCGAGGACCCCTACGAGCACCTCACCGGTGTCGTCGAGTCCCTCCTCGGCCGTCCACTGCCGAGGATCCGGCGCCGCTGGGCCGGGGTGTACGCGCAGTGCACCGACAAGAGCCGGGTCGTACACCGGCAGCGGGTGCGCGACGGCGTGTGGCTGGTCACCGGGCCCGGCGGGCGCGGCATGACCTGCTCACCCGCGATAGCCGAGACCACCGCGAACGAACTGGGCTGGTGAAAGCACCTATGACCACTGTGACCCCGACAGACATCCGCCTCGTCGTCCTCGACATGGCCGGCACCACCGTCGCCGACGGCGGCCTCGTCGAGCGCGCCTTCGACACCGCCGCCCGCGAGCTGGGCGTCGAGCCCGGCACTCCCGACCACGCCGGCAAGCTCGACCACGTCCGCGCCACCATGGGCGAGTCCAAGATCTCCGTCTTCCGGCACCTGTTCGGCGACGAGGACCGCGCCCAGCACGCCAACGCGGCCTTCGAGAAGGCGTACGGCGAACTCGTCGACGGCGGCCTGATCGCCCCCGTGCCCGGCGCCCGCGAGGCCGTCGAGGAGCTCACGGCCGACGGCCGCACCGTCGTCCTGACCACCGGCTTCGCCCGGGTCACCCAGGACGCCATCCTCGGCGCCCTCGGCTGGCGCGACCTGGTGCCGCTCACCCTGTGCCCCGCCGACGCGGGCGGGCGCGGACGGCCGTACCCGGACATGGTGCTGGCGGCCCTCCTGCGCACCGGGGCCGCCGACGCCGTACGCCAGGTCGCCGTCGTCGGGGACACCTCGTACGACGTGCTCAGCGGCGTACGGGCCGGCGCGGGACTGGTCGCCGGGGTGCGGACCGGAGCCCACGGCGACGACGCCCTCCGCGAGGCGGGCGCGAGCCACGTCCTCGACTCCGTCGCCGACCTGCCCGCCCTCCTGCGGGGAGCCGGCTGATGGCCGCCTCCGCCTCCGCCTCCGCGCCCGCCCCCGCCACTGTCACTGCCGCCGAAACCACCGCCACCGCCGCTCGCGCCGTCACCACCAGCGGCATCCGCTTCGACAAGGTGACCGTCGCCTACGACGGCAACGTCGTGCTCGACGCCCTGGACCTCACCGTCGAACCCGGCGAGGTCATGGCGCTCCTCGGGCCGTCCGGATCCGGCAAGACCACCGCGCTGCGGGCGGTCGCCGGGTTCGTACGGCCCGCCTCGGGGCGGGTCCTGCTCGGCGACCGAGACGTCACCGACCTGCCCCCGCACCGGCGTGGCATCGGCATGGTCGTCCAGCAGTACGCCCTGTTCCCGCACATGAGGGTCGAGGACAACGTCGCCTTCGGGCTCCGGGCCCGCAAGGTCGCCCGTGCCGGGACCCGGGAGCGGGTCGCCGAGGCGCTGGACATGACCGGCATGGGCGCCTACGCCCGCCGCTACCCCCGCGAGCTGTCCGGCGGTCAGCAGCAGCGCGTCGCCATCGCCCGCGCGCTCGCCATCCGGCCCGACGTCCTGCTCCTCGACGAACCGCTGTCCGCGCTCGACGCCCAGCTGCGCTCCGGCATGCTCGCCGAACTGGCCCGCCTGCACCGCGAGCTGCCCGACGTGTCGGTCCTCTACGTCACCCACGACCAGGTGGAGGCCCTCACCCTCGCCGACCGCATCGCCGTGATGGACAGGGCCCGCCTCCAGGCGTGCGGCACCCCCCGGGAGCTGTACCGGGCGCCCGCCAACGAGTTCACGGCGTCCTTCGTGGGCAACGCGAACCTGCTGCCGGTGACCGTCGCGGCCGGGGGAGTGTCCTTCGGGGACGCGGAGATCGAGGTCGACACGGGGAGTGCCGCACGGGGCGCGTCGGCCACGCTGTGCGTACGGCCGCACCTCGTCGGACTCGGCGAGGACGACAGCCCCAACCGGCTCACCGGGACCGTGGCGGAGATCCAGTGGCGGGGCGCCACACACCGCCTGTACGTCGACGTCGCCGGCCACCGCGTCATGGCCGACCTCCGTGAACTGCGGAACCCGCCCGCCCACGGGGACGAGGTCACCCTGCACTTCGCCCCCGACGACGCGGTGCTGCTCCCGGCCGAGGTGGGCGGACATGGCTAGTACGACGGTCAGCCCCCAGGCAACGACGAAAACGAAACAGACGAAGGAATCGAAGCAGACGAAGAAGTCGAAGCAGACGAGGAAGACGAGGAAGACGAGGAAGACGGAGGGACGGATCCGTGCCGCCGTCCCGGCCTGGGTCTGGGCCCTGCCCCCCGTCGCCCTCCTCGCCCTCTTCTTCCTCTATCCACTCGCCCTCGTCGTCCAGCAGTCCTTCCAGCCCGACTCCGGCGGCGCCTCGCTCCAGCCCTACGCCGACGTCTTCGCCTCGGGCGCGTTCCGGGAGGCGCTGTGGACCACCGTGTGGCTGGCGGTGGCCGCCACCGTCGGGTGCCTGGTGCTCGGGTTCGTGCTGGCGCTGGTCATCGCCTTCGTGCCGTTCCCGGGGGCGAAGGCGGTGTCGCGGTTCATCGACGTCTTCCTGTCCTTCCCGTCCTTCCTGATCACGCTCGCCCTGCTCTTCGTCTACGGCACGGTCGGCATGGCCAACGGCGCGTGGACCGACGCCACGGGCGCCGCCCAGGGGCCGTTCCAGTTCCTGACCACGCCGTGGGGTGTGCTGCTCGCGGAGATCACGTACTTCACGCCGTTCGTGATGCGCCCGCTGCTCGCCGCCTTCTCGCAGCTGGACACCGGTCAGCTGGAGGCCGCCAGTTCGCTGGGCGCCCGCGCGCCGCGCATCATCCGGCGGATCATCCTGCCCGAGGCGCTGCCCGCCCTCGCGGCCGGCGGCAGCCTGGTCCTCGTCCTGTGCCTCAACGAGTTCGGCATCGTCCTGTTCACCGGCGCCAAGGGCGTCACGACCCTGCCGACCCTCGTCTACGGCAAGGCGATCCTGGAGTCCGACTACCCGGGCGCCTGCGTGGTCGCCGTCGTCAACGTCCTGATCTCCGTGGGCCTGTACGGCCTCTACCGGGTGGTGAGCCGCCGTGCTGGTGCATAGCCGCGGGGCGAGGTGGGCCGTGTGGACGGTCTTCCTCCTCCTCTTCCTGCCCCTGTTCGCCCTTCCCCTGCTGGTGGTCCTCGGCGCCTCCTTCGCCACCAACTGGTCCAGCGTCCTGCCCTCCGGCATGACGACCGCCAACTACCAGTCGGCCACCCGCGGCGAGGCCCTCCAGGCGCTCACCACCAGCCTGGTCACCGCCGTCACCGCCAGCCTGCTCGCCCTCGCCACCGGCACCTGGGCCGCCCTCGCCGCGGCGGCGCTGAGGAAGCGGCACCGCAAGGTGCTCGACGCCCTGTTCGTCCTGCCCCTCGCCGTGCCCTCCGTCGTCGTCGGCCTCGCGACCCTGGTCGCCTTCTCCCAGCCGCCGATGCTGCTCAACGGCACCCGCTGGATCGTGATCATCGCCCACACGGTCCTGGTCACCGCCTTCGCGCACCAGTCCGTCTCCGCCGCGATCACCCGCCTCGACCCGGCCTACGAGCAGGCCGCCGCGTCCCTCGGCGCCTCCCCGGCATACGTGCTGTGGCGGGTGAGACTGCCGCTGCTGCTGCCGTCCCTGACGGCCGCCGCCGGCCTCTGCTTCGCCCTGTCCATGGGCGAGCTGAGCGCCACGATGATGCTCTACCCGCCCGACTGGACCCCGCTGCCGGTCCTGATCTACGCGTCCACCGACCGGGGTGCCCTGTTCACCGGCTCGGCGATCGCCGTGGTCCTGATGGCGGCGACCCTGCTGGTGCTGCTCGCCGTCTCCCGGATCCGTACCAGAGCCTCGTACCGCTGACCCCCTTCCCACCCTTCCCCGCCCTCCCCTTCCTCACCCTTCCCCACCGTCCCCGTCGTCTTGCAAGGAGTTCACCTCGCCATGCCCAGGAACGCCGTCAAGCCGCTCGCCGCCCTCTGCGCCCTCGCCCTCCCCCTGACCGCCTGCGGCGGCAACTCCGCCGCCGCCGACGAGAACGTCGTCACCGTCTACAGCGCCGACGGCCTCAAGGGCGAGAACGGCGACGGCTGGTACGACCAGGTCTTCGAGGACTTCGAGAAGGAGACCGGTATCGAGGTCGAGTACGTCCAGGGCGGCTCCGGCGAGATGGTGCAGCGCACCGTCCGCGAGAAGCGCAACCCGCAGGCCGACGTGCTCGTCACCCTCCCGCCGTTCATCCAGCAGGCCGACACCAAGGGCCTGCTGCAGAAGTACGCCCCCAAGGGCGTCGACCAGGTCAGCGGCGCCGACAAGGCGGCCGACGGCACCTGGACCGCCGTCGTCAACAACTACTTCGGCTTCGTCCACAACACGAAGGAGCTGAAGCAGGCCCCCACGACCTGGGAGGACCTGCTCGACGGGAAGTACAAGAACAAGCTCCAGTACTCCACCCCGGGCGTCGCCGGCGACGGCACCGCCGTCCTCATCAAGGCCATGCACGACTTCGGCGGCGAGAAGCAGGCCATGGAGTACCTGAAGAAGCTCCAGGCCAACAACGTCGGCCCGTCCGCCTCCACCGGCAAGCTCGCCCCCAAGGTCGACAAGGGCGAACTCCTCGTCGCCAACGGCGACGTCCAGATGAACTACGCCCAGTCCAAGTCCATGCCCAACCTCGGCATCTGGTTCCCGGCCCGCGAGGGCACAAAGCCCACCACCTTCGCCCTGCCCTACGCGGCCGGCCTGGTCACCGATGCCCCGCACAGCGAGAACGGGAAGAAGCTCCTCGACCACATGCTGAGCCAGAAGGCGCAGCAGCAGGTCAGCGAGATCGGCGGCGGTTTCGCGGCCCGCCAGGACGTCAAGGCCACCGACGCCAACGCCATCGCGCTCACGAAGCTGATGGACGGCGTCGAGGTCTTCGAGCCCGACTGGGACGACATCGAGGAGAACCTCACGACGTACGTGGACGCCTGGAAGGAGGCGACCGGGAACTGACCCGCGAACCGGCCCGCGAACCGGCCCGCGAACCAGCCTGTGAACCGACCGTTCCCCGTGATCGGGCCGCCGTTTAGGCTGGGGCGCACGCAGGACCGCGTACGGCAGGAGATCCCGCACATGGCAGACCGCAGGCCCATCGAGTCGTGGCTCACCGACATGGACGGTGTCCTCATCCACGAGGGCGTGCCGATCCCCGGCGCCGACGCCTTCATCAAGAGGCTCCGCGAATCCGGCAAGCCCTTCCTGGTTCTCACCAACAACTCGATCTACACCCCGCGCGACCTGCACGCCCGGCTGCGCCGCATGGGCCTGGAGGTGCCGATCGAGTCCATCTGGACCTCGGCGCTGGCCACCGCCAAGTTCCTGGACGACCAGCGGCCCGGCGGCTCGGCGTACGTCATCGGCGAGGCCGGCCTGACCACCGCCCTGCACGACATCGGCTACATCCTCACCGACCACGAACCCGACTACGTGGTCCTGGGCGAGACCCGCACGTACTCCTTCGAAGCCATGACGAAGGCGGTACGGCTGATCAACGCGGGCGCCCGGTTCATCTGCACCAACCCCGACGAGACCGGCCCCTCGACCGAGGGGCCGCTCCCGGCGACCGGCGCGGTCGCCGCGCTGATCACCAAGGCGACCGGCAAGCAGCCGTACTTCGCGGGCAAGCCCAACCCGTTGATGATGCGCACCGGGCTCAACGCGATCGGCGCCCACTCCGAGACCAGCGCGATGATCGGCGACCGCATGGACACCGACGTGCTGGCCGGCATGGAGGCCGGGATGCAGACCTTCCTCGTACTCACCGGCCTGACCCGGCCGGAGCAGGTCGAGGACTTCCCGTACCGCCCGTCCAAGGTGGTCGACTCCATCGCCGACCTCGTCGAGCGGGTCTGAGGGCCGGCAGGCGCGAAGCCGCGTACAAGCGGGTGAGCCAGGAAAGCCCAGGTAGGCCCCGCTAGGCCCAGGCGGGCCCAGGCAAACCCGCACCCCGTCGGCGTCACCCGTTCGGAGCAGCCGGGCCCCGTGCGGGATGCGGGAGCCCGGCTCGCGGGGGACTCTCCAGGTGACTGGAGGTACACGATGGGCTCGATGAAGGTCACTCTCTGTGCCGCGGCCGCGCTCACCGCGGCGCTCGCAGCGACGGCACCGATCGGGGCGGTCGGGGAAGTCGGGGGAGTGGGAGCGGCCGGGGCGGTCACGCCGGCCGCGTACGCGGTGGACGGCACCGCGCAGCCGGCCGCCGCCGACTCCCGGGACGAGGCCCGCCCCGAGCCTCCCGGCACGGCACACACCGTGACCGGTCTGGTCCTCGCGGGCATCGCCGCCGTCGCCGTCGCGCTGCGCGGCGTCCGCAGCCGGAGCCGCGGGACGGACTGACCGACCATGACCGAACAGGATCCGCGACACGCCGTCGGCTCCCCCCGCCTGGTGACCGGCATCGCCTGGGTGGTGCTGCTCCTCGGGGTGTGGCTGTGGGGCCGCGAGGCCACCGACGTCCGCGAGAGCGTCTCCCGGCCGGCCACCGGCGACATGGCGGCCGCCGGCCGGCCGCCCGACGTGCCGCTGCCGCCCTCCCACGAGCCCCTCGGTGACGCCCTGCCGCAGCGGCTCGACATCCCCGCACTCGGCATCCGGGCCCCGGTCGTGGCTCGCGGCCTCGACGCCGAGGGCGCCATCGAACCACCGCCCTTCGACCGGCCCGGCTCCGTCGGCTGGTACGCGGCCGGCGTGATCCCGGGCGCGGCGGGGACCGCGCTGATGGTGGGCCACGTCGACACCGAGACCCGGCCCGCCGTCTTCTACGAGGTCGGCGCCCTCGAGCCGGGCGAGACGATCCGGGTGGTCCGCGCCGGCACCGAGGCCGCCGAGTTCACCGTCGACGACGTACAGGTCCACACCCGCGACGGCTTCGACGCCCGGCAGGCGTACGGGCCGCACCGTACGGGCCGCGCCGAACTACGCCTGATCACCTGCGGCGGCACCTTCGACCGCGCCACCCACAGCTACACGGCCAACGTGGTCGTCTCGGCCTACCTCACGGGTACCGGCCCCTAGGCCCCCGCGGACCCGCGGACCCGCGGACCCGCGGACCCGTGGCCCTCGTGGGTGCCACAGGCGTATGTAACGATTGACCCTTGGAACAGTGCACCCAGGGGGGTTGGATGTACGGCAGCAGGGGGGCCGGAGCTTTGTCCACGAGGCGAGCGTCCGCGGTGGCGCTGGGAGCGGCGCTGCTGCTCGCGGGCTGCTCCTCGTCCTCGGACGGCGAGGACAAGGACAAGGACAAGAACGCGGGTGCCGGGATAACCCAGCAGCCGAAGGACGCCGACCCGTTCTGGGTCAACCCCGACGGCAACGCGGCCCAGCAGCTGGCGGCCTTGGAGAAGTCCGACAAGGAGGACCAGGCCGAGCAGATCCGTAAGATCGCCCAGCAGCCGACCGGGGAGTGGATCAGACCGGAGAACCCCGAGGAGCAGGCCCGCGGTTTCACCGAGGCCGCCGACGAGGCCGGACGCACCGCGCTGCTCGTCCTCTACAACATCCCGCACCGCGACTGCGGCCAGTACTCGGGCGGTGGCGCAGCCGACGGCGACGCCTACCGTGCCTTCATCGACGGCGTGGCCAAGGGCATTGGCGACCGCTCCGCCACCGTCATCCTGGAACCGGACGCGGTGCTCCACCTGGTGGACGGCTGTACCCCGGAGCAGTTCCACGAGGAGCGCTACGACCTTCTCAAGGGCGCCATCACCAAGCTCTCGGACCTGAAGAACACCAAGGTGTACCTGGACGCGGGCAACGCCGGGTGGGGTCAGCCCGACCAGATCTTCGAGCCGCTGAAGTGGGCGGGCGTCGACCAGGCCGACGGCTTCTCGGTCAACGTCTCGAACTTCTACACCACCGAGGACTCCATCGCCTACGGCAAGCAGCTCTCCGCCAAGGTCGGCGGCAAGCACTTCGTCGTCGACACCAGCCGCAACGGCAACGGCCCCTACACCGAGGGCGACCCGGGCGAACGCTGGTGCAACCCGCCGGGCCGGGCGCTCGGCGAGACCCCGACGACCAAGACGGCCGACCCCCTGGTGGACGCCTACCTGTGGGTCAAGCGCCCCGGGGAGTCGGACGGCGAGTGCAAGGGCGGCCCGAAGGCCGGTGAATGGTGGTCCGACTACGCCCTGGAACTGGCCCAGGGCTCCAAGTAACGCCGAAGTCCCCCGCACCCGAGGGGTGCGGGGGACCGGCATGTGCGGGGTTCCACCGTGCGGGCGGTGCCCGGCCGCGAGTGTGCCGCGACGAGAGGGCGGCCGAGCGCCGCGCGGCGGCCACGGCACGGCCACGGCAGGGCTACGGCACGTGCACCCACTCCGCCTTGGAGGGCGTCCCCTCCCCGTCCGTCACGAACATCATGTACCACCCCGACTGGACGAGGTTCTTGTTCTCCGGCACGGTCACCGTCAGCTTGTCCCCGTCCGCCTTGAAGTCCAGCGCGATCGACCGCTGGTCGACGTCCGTGACGTGCGTCGAGGCGCTCGGCCGGATCAGCCGCACCTTCTTGATCGTCGAGGCCGCCCGCGAGGTGAACGTGCCGGACTCACCGCGCTCGATCGTCTCCGGACCGCTCGACAGGTCCGGCCGCGAGTCCGTGTACAGGTACGGCGGCGTGTAGATCTCGATGCGCTGCTCGAACTTGCCCGGCTTGGTGTTGGCCTTGTCGGCGTAGAGCGAGTCCGACCCGAAGAACATCAGACGCCCGTCGGGCAGCAGGATCGAACCGGAGTGGTAGTTCCTGCCGACCAGCGGGTCGGCGACCCGCTCGAACTCGTTCGTGTCCGGCTGGTACAGCCGGGCCTCGAGGATGTTGGAGTCGCTGCGGCCCCGGTAGTCCTCCGAGCCGCCGGAGACCAGCACGCTGTCGTCGGGCAGGATCGAGGCCTGCGGGTAGCGGGTGCCCGTGCCCAGTGACGGCCCGTCCACGAACTTGGGGTCGTCGGCCTTCAGGTCGATGATCCGGGTCTTCTCGCTGGACTTCTTGGACTCGCCGACCCCGCCGCCGCCGATCACCATGTACTTCTCGTCCTGGGCCGGCGGCAGCAGTACGGAGTTCGCGGTCTCCAGCATGTCCGGGTCGCTCAGGCCCGGGACCTTGTCGAACTTGTTGTTCTCCAGGTCCCAGATGCCCGGGTCGCGGCCCACGTCGGCGGGGCCGTAGCCGGCGTTCGCACCCGAGTAGAAGATCTTGCCGTTCTGCATCAGGAACAGCGCCGGGTACGTCGGGAACTGGCGGATCTTGCCGGTGTAGTCCCACTCCTTGGTCTCCGGGTCGTAGACCTCGCTCTTGCCCGGGACGATCTGGCCGATGTCGTCGAGGCCGGAGACGCTGAGGATCCTGCCGTCGCTCAGGGTGGTGAGCGTCGGGTACCAGCGGGCCTCGTTCATCGGATCGACCTTGATGTACTTCTCGGCGACCGGGTCGAACTCGAAGGCGTCCCGGATGCCCTGGAAGTCCTTCTTGTCGAGGGCGAGCTTCTCCGCGATGCCGTACGTGTTCTGCGCGTCCGCGCCCGACAGGCCCTGGACGCTGTAGTTGTCCTGGGTGCCCGTCTGGTACTTCTGGCCGCTCTTCTCCGCCTCGACGTAGATCCGGCCGATGCCCGGGTCGTTGCGCAGGAACTCGCCGGTCGCCTTGTCGAAGACCTTCTCGGCGCGGGGCACCAGGACCGGGTCCTTGGAGACGAAGGTCTTCTTGTTCTCCTTGCCGGTGAACTTGGTGCCCGCCGGCAGGGTGATCGGCTTGTCCGGGTTCTCGTTGTGGACGATCATCAGGCCGCCGGCCTTGGTGACGTCGCCCTGGAGCTTCTCGTACCGCTTGGTGCCGCCCGCGATCAGCAGGTTGCCGTTGGCGAGCTGCGTGTGGCCGGTGCAGAACAGGTCGGTGGGCGTCGGCACCTTCTTGATGGACCCCTTGACCGGGTCCCAGATCCGGGTGTCGTACTGCTTCGCGTCGAAGTTGTCCTGGTTGTTGCCCGACCCCGCGACGAGCAGCACCTTGCCGGTGCGCAGCAGCGCCGCGTGGATGGTGTTCTGCCGGTACTCCTCGGGAAACTCGATGGTCTCCCACTTGCCGTTGGCGGCCTTGTACTCCGGCTTGTTGATCTTGTACTGGTGGTATTTCTCGGTTCCGAAGCGGTAGAGCCACGGCCCGTTCATCCCGGCCAGCGCGACTACCACCGCCGTACCTATCGCAAAGCGACGGGCGCGACGGCGGCCGGCACGGTCCTTCATTCCTTACGTCCCCCAAGTCCACCAAGGGCGATCTGCATGGTCTGGTCGTTGCCTCCGTCGGAGGCGGCCCAGCTGGGTTTCTGCTGCGGTGTGTGCGGCGCGTGCGGTGTGTTCGGCGCGTACGCCTGTCCGGGTGCCGCGCCCGCGGGCGCCGACTGCGCCGACTGCTGCGACGGATCCCGTGGTGCGGGATCCGCCGCCACGGCCGGCGGTTGCTTCTTCGCCTTCCGCAGCTCGTGGCGCCAGGCGAACATCGGCGACGCGGTGATCAGCAGCGCGAACGTCGCCCAGATGATCATCGCGGGGTGCGCGTGTCCGTAGACGAAGCCCGCGGCGATCGAGCCGCCGAAGATCACGATGAAGTACCAGTGGTACCGGAAGGTCCCGAACAGGGTGTCCGGGCTGGCCGAGTCGCCCTTGGGCGTCACCACGAACTTGCTCTTGCGGCGCAGCACGGAGTCGATGAGCGCCTTCGCGTACAGCGGCGCCGACAGCGCGGACATGACCATGCCGGCCACACCGCCGGAGCCCTCCGGCTCGTGCGGCGAGACGTTGTGGCGGCGGTTCCAGACGTACAGGCCGATCTGGAGCGCGGAGGCGTTGCCGTAGAGCATCAGCCAGACGGCCGGGTCGATGTTGACACCCGAGGCGCCCAGGCCCAGGAACAGGCAGCAGCTCATCGCCGCCAGGATCCAGTTCAGGGCCGACATCGGGTAGAAGATGATCATCATCGTGTAGTTGAAGAGCTTGCTCGGCGGGAGCGAGTACCAGCCCTTCCAGTACTGCTTGAGGATCGTCTCGTACGTCCCTCGCGACCAGCGCATCTGCTGGGTGAAGAAGTCCGTCCAGGCGTTCGGGCCCTCGCCCACCGCGAGCACGTCCGGGGTGTAGACCGAGCGCCACTTGCGGCCGGTGGCCGGGTTCTTGTGGCGGTGGATCTCGAAGCCGGTCGCCATGTCCTCGGTGATCGAGTCGTACAGACCGCCGATCTGCTTCAGGGCGCTGATGCGCACCGCGTTGGAGGTGCCCACGAACATCGGCGAGCCGTACCGGTTGCCCGCGCGCTGGATCAGCGCGTGGAAGAGGAACTGCTGCGACTCGGCGGCCTTGGTGATCGGGTTGTCGTAGTTGCCGTAGACCTGCGGGCCGATGACGAAGCCGACGTCCGGGTCGCGGAAGAAGCCGAGCATCCGCTCCAGGTAGTTGGGCAGCGGCACGTGGTCGGTGTCGACCGAGGCGAAGAAGTCGTAGTCGCCGCCGTGCGCGTCGAGCCAGGCGTTGTAGTTGCCGTGCTTCGTCTTCGCGCGGTGCGGGCCCTTGGGCATGTTCCACTTCGCGACGCCCTTGCGGGAGAAGTGGTGCACGCCGAGGCGCTCGCAGACCGCCTTCACCTCGGGGTCGTCGCCCTCGTCGAGGAGCCAGACGTGCATCAGACCGCGGTGGCGGATCTTCACGGCCGCCTCCAGGGTCTTCGTCACCATCTCCAGCGGCTCCTTGCCGGGCACGAAGGAGGTGAGGAAGGCGACCCGGGTGCCGGTCTCGGGCACCACCGGGACCGGGTCGCGGGCGACCAGGGTGGCGTGCGCGTTCGACAGCACGTTCAGGCAGCGGAACAGCTCGATCAGGCCGATCGCCACGAGCATCACGATGTCGAGCGCGGGCAGCCAGTCGAAGGCCACGTAGTCGCGCTCGGTCCAGTGCGTGGGCTGCAGCAGCCAGACCAGCAGCACCACCGACAGCAGCGGGGCCGCGGCCAGCATCAGGGCGACCCGGATGCGGTGCGGTTCCTGCGAGATCAGTGAGCGGTACTGCACCTTGTACGGCTTGTGCGGGTCGGGCTGGGTGAGGGGGCCCGCGAGCCGGCTGTAGTGCTCGTAGTCGTACTTCGGCAGCGCCTTCCTTATCCGGCGGAAGGAGCCCGTGTTCCAGGTCCGATGCGCAGGCACTCTGAGCTGCGTGGTCTGGGACGGGTCGTGGTCCTGCCCGGCGCCCGGCGGCGTCGACGTCATGAGTCTTCCCCCCACACGCGCATCACGCGTGTTTCGTCGCTTCCATCGTCCGCTCGGGTCCCCCTCGACCGTCACGGACGTACCGGTGGTGGGTTGCTGTCACCACGGCTTCCACACCTTATCTAGACATGGAACAGCGACTCCCGGTTGCATGATGCCCCCCTCGGCATACGGTCCCCCAACCGGACCAGCGTTCTACGGTGTTCGCCATGATCGCAAGACGTCCGGAGGCCGGGTACGCCGAAGGCCCCCCGTGTGCTACGAGGGGCCCTGGGCCGTCTGTGCGCCGCCAGGGACTCGAACCCCGGACCCGCTGATTAAGAGTCAGCTGCTCTAACCAACTGAGCTAGCGGCGCCTGCTGACCTGCACAACTCTACCGGATGCCGGACCGTGCTCCGCACCGCTCCCGGGGCCGGGAGCCCTCAGGGGTGGGTCCCCGGCGGTCCCCGGGGGCGGCCCGCCGCCGCGTACATCATTCGGACCGTCAACATGCGCGCAAAGAAGACAGTTGAGAAACTGACCGACATGTACCGAAGTGCTCCGCCGCGGACATTTTGACCGGGAGTGTGAGGGGAATCGCATGGAGGCTCCCGTATTCGAGGAGATCGACCCCGCGAGCGACTGCGACTGCCCTGGTTGCCGTCACTGGCGCCGCGTCCTGCCGCATTCGGCGGCCGGGCGCGCACCCGCCCATCCGGCGGCGGCCCACCGCGCGCTGATCGTGGCCACCGCCACTGCCACGGCTGCCGCCGCCGCTTCCGTGCTCGGGGCGGGCCAGGCGGCGGCGGTCCCGGCCGTCGCCGCCCACGCGGCGCACCGGCCGGGCGGCGTGGCGGCTGACGTGCCGGACACCCCGCAGGGGCCCCGGGCCCCGCTGCACGGCCCGGCCGGCCGGCCGGCGGGGCCGCCGGCCGGTGCGGAACTGGCCGCGATCACCCGGACGGAGATCATCAGCCGGGCCCAGACCTGGGTCACCGCGAAAGTGCCCTACAGCGTGACCGCCTACTGGTCCGACGGCTACCGACAGGACTGCTCGGGCTATGTGTCGATGGCCTGGAAGCTGCCCACGAACGAATGGACGGGCAGCCTCGGCACGTTCGCCGACCGGATCACGAAGGAGCAGCTCCTGCCCGGCGACATCCTGCTGTTCCACAATGCGGCCGACCCGCAGAAAGGCTCCCACGTGGTGATCTTCGGCGGCTGGACGGACGACACGCACACCTCCTACACGGCCTACGAGCAGACCCCGCCGCACACCCGCAAGCAGTCCACGCCCTACGCCTACTGGAGCGACTCCGCCAAGTACCTGCCCTACCGGTACAAGGGCGTCACGGCGAGCGCGGCGCACGGTCCCGCCGCGGCCCCCGCCTCGCACGGGGTGGCCGGATACCCCGGCCGGGCGATGTTCCGGCCGGGCGCGGACAACGAGTACGTCACCCGGCTCGGCAGGCGGCTGGTGGAGAAGGGGTTCGGCGCGTCCTACACGACGGGACCGGGTCCGCGCTGGGGCGAGGCGGACCGGCGGGGCGTCGAGGCCTTCCAACGCGCCCAGGGCTGGCGGGGCGGCGCGGCGGACGGCCACCCGGGTCCGGAGACCTGGCGACGCCTCTTTTCCTGACCGACCGTCCGCCCCGCGGCGATCCCGTGGTGATCCCGCGACGATCCCGCGTTCCCCGTTCATGACGCGTCTGGCGCGGAGGCTGGAGCACGCATGAGTACGACCTCTTCCACGAACCCCGACCTCATCGGCCCGCCGGCCATCCCCCACACGGGCTCCGGCTCCGGTCCCCCGTCCGGCCACGTGCCCGGCTCCGGCTCCGGCCACGCGTCCGGTCCCGGGGCCGGTCCCGCACCCGAGCCAGAGGCGGTGGCGGTGGCGGTGGCGGAGGGCGGCCACCGGTCCGTCCGGCTCATCCACAACGAGGCCACCACCGAGATCCCCGTCCACCTGCTGTTCCGCGACGACCTCGATCCGGCGCCGGCGTCGGGTCCGCCGCGGCCCGCGGCCGCCGGCCGCCGGCCGGGCACGGGGGAGCGGGCCCGGCCCCGTCGTCCCGTCGCCGCGCGCTCGCGTCCGGCGCCGAGCGTCAGCCCGGAGCTGAGGGAGCGCCCGGCGCGGGTGCTGCCCGGCGCCGCGGGCGTGGCCGCCGGGGTCTGCGGGGCGGCCGGCTGCGCGGTCACCTCCTGGTGGGCCGGGGCCGTACCGCCGCTCGCGGCCGAGGCGCTGGGGCTGCCGGCGTACGCGGGGGCCGGGCTCGGGCCCGCCCAGTGGGCGGCGTACGCGGCCGCCGGGGCGCTGGGGATGTTCGGGTTCGGCGGGCTGGCCCGGGGCCGGACGGGGCGGGCCTGGGTGCTCGGTCTGTTCGGCCGCTACCGGGGCACCGTCAGGCGCACCGGCCTGATGTGGGTCAACCCGCTGCTGCTGCGCCGCCGGGTCGACGTCCGGCTGCGGCACTGGCGCAGCGAGCCGATGCCCGCGGCCGACGGCAACGGGGTCGCGCTCAGGGCGGTGACGCTGGTGGTGTGGCGGGTCCGGGACACCGCGCGGGCCACGCTGGGGGTCGAGGACCACGAGACGTATCTGCGTGAGTGCGTCGAGGCGGCGCTGGCCCGGGTCCCGGTGGAGCCGCTCGGCACGGTCCGCAGCTCCGCGGACGTGGCCGGAGAGACGCTGACCCGGCTGGTGGCGGCGGACGCGGCGCCGGTCGGCCTGGAGGTGTTCTCGGTGCGGCCGGTCCGGGTGGAGTACACCCCGGAGGTCGCCGTCGAGATGCACCGGCGCCGGATCGCCGCGCTGGACGCCGCGCAGCGGGTGAGCGTGCTCACGTCGGTCGTGGACTCGGTGGAGGACACGGTGACCCGGCTGACCATGCGCGGACTGGTCGAACTCGACGACTACGAGCGCAAGGTGCTGGTGAAGGAGCTGACGGTGGCCTTCTGCGCGGGGCGGGGGAACAGGGAGCGCCGACCGGGTTCGTGAAGGGGCATGGACATGTGAATTGGATTGGTATGGACATGTGAATTGGTATGGACATGTTCAACCCGTGCCAATAATCTGAGACTTGGTCTAGACCTGCACGGCTCACTGAACCTCCCCCACGTCACAGGAGCAGCAGTATGCGTACCAGGACCAAGTTGTATGCCGCCGCGGTGGGTATGGCGACCACCGGAGCCCTCGTGCTCTCGTCCGGCGGTGCCAGCGGCCACGGCTACACCGACCTGCCGGTCAGCCGGCAGAAGGTCTGCCAGAACGGCACCGTCAGCGGCTGCGGCGCCATCCAGTGGGAGCCGCACAGTGTCGAGGGCCCCAAGGGCTTCCCGGCGGCCGGGCCGGCCGACGGGCGGATATGTTCCGCGAACAACACCCGGTTCGCCCAGCTCGACAGCCCCAAGAGGCCGAACGGCCAGGCGTGGCCGACCACCCGGGTGAACGGCGGACAGAACTACACCTTCCGCTGGCAGTTCACCGCCCGGCACGCCACGACGGACTTCAGGTACTACGTCACCAAGCCGGGCTGGAACCAGAACCACGAGCTGTCCCGGTCCGACCTCAACCTCACGCCGTTCTTCACGGTGCCCTACGGCGGCAAGCAGCCGCCGGCCACGCTCTCCCACAGCGGCACGCTGCCGTCCGGGCTGAGCGGGCACCACGTGATCCTCGCGGTGTGGACGGTCGCCGACACGGGCAACGCGTTCTACGCGTGCTCGGACGTGACCTTCTGACCTGGCCGGCCGCCGGGCAACGAGCGAAGGGCCCCCTCGCCTGGGCGAGGGGGCCCTTCTTCGGTGCGCCGTCAGGGACTCGAACCCCGGACCCGCTGATTAAGAGTCAGCTGCTCTAACCAACTGAGCTAACGGCGCATGACTCCCGCCGTCCGCTTCCCGCGGCCGGCGACGACGAAAATACTACCCGGTCCCGAGGAGTGCTGCCGACCACGCGGTCCCCGCTCAGCGCAGGTAGGCGAGAACCGCCAGCACCCGGCGGTTGTCGTCGTTGGAGGGGGGCAGGTCGAGCTTGGCGAACAGGTTCGAGGTGTGCTTGATGACCGCGCGCTCGGTGATCACCAGGCGCTGGGCGATCGCGGCGTTGGAGCGGCCCTCGGCCATCAGCGCGAGCGCCTCCCGCTCCCGCGGGGTCAGCCGGGACATCGCACCGCCCCGGTCGGTCTCCTTGGCGAACAGCCGGGCGACGACGTCGGGGTCCATCGCGGTGCCGCCCGCCGCGACCCGGCGTACCGAGTCCACGAACTGGTCGGGGTCGAAGACCCGGTCCTTGAGGAGGTGTCCGATGCCGCCGCTGCCGTCGGCGAGGAGCTCACGGGCGTAGAGCTGCTCCACGTACTGCGACAGGACGAGCACCGGCAGGCCCGGCACCTGGCGTCGGGCCTGGAGGGCCGGGCCGGCCTGTGCTCGAGCAGTGCCCGCAGCAGGCCGGGGCCCGTTGTCCACGGCGCGTCCTCGCCCGCTTCCTGCGCCCTGCGGAACACGTACAGGCCGACGGCGGGCCTGATCGGCTTCGACGCGCTGCGGCAGGTCCGCCCGGATCTGCGGATCGTGAACGCGGCACGCGGTGGCATCGTCGACGAGCAGGAGTTGTACGCGGCCCTGAAGGAGGGGCGCGTGCGTGAACAACGCTGCGGGTCAATACGGCCAGGGAGTGTCGTTCGGATCAGGTCGGCTTCAGAAAACGGCGCCCCGCGACCCCGGCAAGATCCGAACGACACCCCTAGATCGCCAGTGACAGCAGTACCGGTGCCGCGCTCCGGTTCAGCTCGTCCGCGGCCCGGCGCAGCCGGTGGGCGTGCTCGACCGGCAGGGACAGGGCCAGGCAGCCCACGGCGGAACCGGCCGTGATCGGGACGGCCGCGCAGACCGTGCCCACCGCGTACTCCTGGAGGTCGAGGACCGGCACGGTGGGCGGCTGGGACTCCAGCCGGGAGAGCAGCAGCCGGTCGCTCGTGATGGTGCGCGAGGTCAGGCGGGCCATCTTGTGCCGGGCGAGGTGGTCGCGGCGGCCCGCGTGGTCCAGCTGGGTCAGCAGGCTCTTGCCGACCGCGGTGGCGTGTGCCGAGAAGCGGAAGTCCACCCACTCGTTCACCCTGGGCGTGGCCGGCCCGTCGGCGTACTGGGTGACGCTGACCTCGCCGTCGACGTACCGGCTGATGTAGACGGCGGCGCCCACCGAGTCGCGCAGCCGGTCCAGGGTGTGCTGGAGCTTGTCGCGCGCCGCCTCCTCGCGGCCCTGGGCCGAGTCCAGGAGGGCCAGGACCTCCCCTGCGACGTACGCGCCGTCGGCGGTCTGCTCGACGTAGCCCTCGCGACGCAGCATGCCCAGGAGCGGGGTCAGGCGCTCCAGGTCGAGGCCGGTCTGCCGGGCGAGTTCGGTGTCGGTGACTCCGGTGGTCTGCCGCGTCACCGTCTCCAGGACGCGCAGGGCGTCCTGGGCCGAGTGGTGCGGCGCGGTCGGCTTGTGCTGCAGCGCCACGGTGGTCTCCCCCTGCGCTTTCGCTGGTAGGCCCTGCCCCTGTCCCTGCCTGTGCCCCCGATCCGGACAGCGGATCCCCTTCACGATAGCCGCCAAGCGGCCCGCCGCGAGGGGGTGTTGGCGAGATTCCGGCGCCCCCAACTGCTGCGCCGGCCGCTGGCATATGCCACTGGCGTGCCCCAGCGCCCCGACCTGGGGTGCTGGGGCGACAACGCCACGTAGCGGAAGCGGCACAGTGCCGGAGCGGCACAGGGTCGACAGAGCCTCACGGCGTCACAGCACCGCGCTGAGGAACTCCCGGGTCCGGTCGTGCTCCGGCTCGCTGAAGATCTTCTCCGGCGGACCGGTCTCGATGACCCGGCCCGAGTCGAACATCAGGACCTGGTCCGAGATGTCCCGGGCGAAGTTCATCTCGTGGGTCACGCAGAGCATGGTGATGTCCGTGGTGCGGGCGATGTCGCGCAGCAGGTCGAGGACGCCCGCGACCAGCTCCGGGTCGAGCGCGGAGGTCACCTCGTCGAGGAGGAGCACCTTCGGCCGCATCGCCAGCGCCCGGGCGATCGCCACGCGCTGCTGCTGGCCGCCGGAGAGCTGGGCCGGGCGGGCGTCGCACTTGTCGGCCAGGCCCACCATGTCGAGCAGGCCCTTGGCCCGCTCCACCGCCTCGTCCTTGGACATGCCGAGCACGGTGACCGGCGCCTCGGTGATGTTGCGCAGGACGCTCATGTTCGGGAACAGGTTGAACTGCTGGAACACCATCCCGATCTGCTTGCGGACCTCGCGCCGCTCCTTCTCGGTCGCCGGGAAGAGCTTCTGCCCGTCCACGGTGATCGTGCCCTCGTCGGGCTTGAGGAGCGTCATCAGCAGCCGCAGGATCGTCGTCTTGCCCGACCCGGACGGGCCGATCAGGGTGACGTGCTTGCCGGCGTCGACGGAGAAGTCGAGATGGTCGAGGACGGTGTTCTCACCGAACCGCTTGGTGACCTGCTCCAGGCGTATCAGCTCGCCGGAGCTGCGCTCGGGGCTCTTCTCGGGATTGGGGAGAGTGTCAGTGGGCAAGGCGTCGCTCCAGGGCTCGCAGGGCAAGGGAGGCCAGGTAGGAGATGACGATGAAGGCCACGCCGATCACCGTCAGAGGCTCGGTGAACTGGAAGTTCTGCTGCGAGAACAGCCGCGCCTCGCCGAGCATCTCCAGCACCGTGATCGCCATCAGCAGCGGCGTGTCCTTCAGCATGGAGATCACGTAGTTGCCGAGGGCGGGGATCACACGGCGGATCGCCTGCGGCAGGATCACCGCCGACCAGGTCCGTCCCAGTGGCAGGTTCAGCGCCGTCGCGGCCTCCCACTGGCCGACCGGCACCGCCTCGATGCCGGCCCGGTAGACCTGCATCGTGTACGTCGAGTAGTGCAGTCCGATGGCGAGCACACCGGTGGTGAGCGCCGAGGCGGTCACACCCCATTCGGGCAGCACGTAGAAGAGGAAGAACAGCTGCACCAGCAGCGGGGTGTTCCGGACGAACTCGGTGACCACACCGACCGGCCAGGTGACCCAGCGGGAGGGCACCCGCATCAGCAGCGCCCACACCAGTCCGAGAACGAAGGACACCAGCGACCCCAGGACCAGGATCTGCAGGGTGACCAGCAGTCCTTCCCAGAAATGCGGCATGAAGTCGGAGACCGCGCTCCAGTCCCAGTTCATCGGACACCCCCGATCCCGGCGGCCGGCTCAGGAGCGACGGCCTTGCGCTTCGGTGCCGTCTTCCCGACGCCCGCCTTCAGCTTCTTCTCCAGACCGCGCATCACCCGCGTGAGCAGGAACGCGATCACGAAGTAGATCAGCAGGATGTACGTGTAGATCTCCGCGCTCTCCTGCAGCGCGAGGCGCACCAGGTTGCCGCTGAACGCCAGATCGCCCATGCCCATGATCGACACCAGTGCGGTGCCCTTGAGCAGCTCGATCAGCAGGTTGGAGAACGGCGGGATCATCTCCGGCACCGCCTGCGGCAGCATGATCAGCCGCATCCGCTGCCAGGGCGTGAAGCTGAGGGCGATGCCGCCTTCCTTCTGTGCCGGGTCGACCGCGCCGAGCGCGCCGCGCACGATCTCGGAGCCGTACGCCCCGTAGGTCAGGCCCAGCGCCAGCGTGCCCGCCCACATCGGCACCAACTGCCAGCCGAAGGCCGGCGGCAGCACGAAGAACACCCAGAAGATCATCACCAGTGCCGAGGTCCCGCGGAACACCTCGGTGTAGACGCCCGCCAGGAAGCGGACGACCCACAGCTGGTGGGTGCGCGCGACGCCGACCACGAAGGAGACGGCCGCCGCGAGCAGCGAGCTGAAGACGAGCAGCTGGATCGTGACCCAGACGCCCTGGAGTACGAGTTCCCACAGTCCCGAGGTCATCCGCCGCAGAGCTCCTTCGCGGTCAGATCGGTCATCTCGTTCTTGGTGAAACCGAAGGGCTTGAGGATGCGGAGCAGCTCACCGCTCTTCTTGAGCTTCTGCAGCTCGACGTTGAAGGCGTCCCGCAGGTTCGTCTCGGTCGGACGGAAGGCGAAACCGCCGCCGTCGACCTTCGGCTTGCCGTCGATGATCGGCGAGAAGGGCTCGGTCGCCTCGGCCTTGCCGGACTTCTTCACCACCTCGCGGACGGTCAGTGCCGTACCCGCGAAGACGTCCACGCGCCCGGACTCGACGGCGTTGAGGCCGGCCACCTGGTCGGGGACGATCAGGATGTCGTCCTCCTTGATCCCGTGCTCCACCGCGTAGGCGATCTCGGCGTAGCCGGTGCCGGTCGCGAACTTGGCCTTCTTCTTGAAGACGTCCTCGTAGTTGTGCAGCCCGAGGGGGTTGCCCTTGCGCACGATGTACGCGTCGAGCATCTGGTAGTCCGGGTCGGAGAAGATGACCTGCTGGCAGCGGTCCGGGTTGATGTACATACCGGCCGCCACGATGTCGAACTGCTGCGACGCCAGTCCCGGGATGAGGGAGCCGAACTCCGTCGGCACCGGCTGCACCCGGTCCACTCCGAGCCGCTTGAAGATGACCTTCGCCAGTTCCGGGGCCTCGCCGGTCAGCTCACCGTCCTTGTTGATGTAGCCGAAGGGGATCTCGCCCGCGATGCCGAGCCGGGCCACGCCCTGTGCCTTGAGCCGGTCGAGAAGGTCGCCGCCTTCCACGCCGGACCCGGCGGCCACCCGTGAGCAGCCGGCGGCCCCCAGCGCACCGAGCGCCGCGACCCCCGCGAGCAGCGACCGGCGCGTGGGCCCGGCAGTCCTGGGCCTTTGGTCGGATATACCCCATGGAGGGGTTCTGTGTGGTGGAGCCATGGGCGCGCAGCTACCCGATGCCGGGCAGGTTATGCCGATCTTTTTCAGTCCGATACCTCGGCCCGGCGCCCTTGACCGCGGCGGCGTTGGGCACTGCCATGGAGGGCATGGCAGATCGCTTCATCGAAGTCTCGCTGGTCAAGCGCGGAATCACGTGCACGGCCCAACTGCTGGAGGATCGGGCTCCGGTCACCTGCGCGGCGGTCTGGGACGCGCTCCCACTCGGCGGCGACGTGTACCACGCCAAATACGCCCGCAACGAGATCTATGCCCTTTTCCCGCCCTTCGCGGCATCCGAACCACCGCTGGAGAACCCGACCGTGACGCCCATTCCGGGCAACCTGTGCTATTTCGCCTTCGCGGGCGCCGAGTTGGGCACCAAGGCGTACGGCTACGACCGAGAGGTCCGCGCGGGCACCACCCTCGTCGACCTCGCCCTGTTCTACGAACGCAACAACCTGCTGCTCAACGGCGACGTCGGCTGGGTCCCCGGCACCGTCTGGGGCCAGGTCGTCGAAGGCCTGGGCGAGATGGCCGAGGCGTGCAACGACCTGTGGCGCACGGGAGCGGCGGGGGAGACGCTCAGCTTCCGGCGGACGTAGGGCGGCACGCCACGACAGCCCGTCACGTCACCGCCGCCGCCGCTGCCCGCCGCGCCGTCGCTGCGGGCGCCGTATGCCGCCCCGGCTGCGGGCAGTCGTGCCGCTGGGGCGGCACGGGTGGGCGATGGGGGTCCCCCCGCTCGAGCGAAGCCGGGAGTGGGGGAGGCGCCCCCGCAGCGCCGGGCCGCGCGACCCACCCGACGCCCGCCCACCCGACGCCCACTACCCGGCCGACGTCCCCGCCCCCGCCCCGTACAGCGCATGCGCCGCCCGCAGCACCAGATCGTCCCGATGCCGGGCCGCGACAAGCTGGAGACCGATGGGCAACCCGTCCCCGTCGGCCCCCACCGGCACGGTCGCCGCCGGCTGCTGGGTCAGGTTGAACGGGTACGTGAAGGGCGTCCACCCGGTCCAGCGACGATGCCCCGAACCCTTCGGCACCTCGGCGCCCGCCTCGAACGCCGTGATCGGCAGCGTCGGTGTGACGAGCAGGTCGTACGCCTCGTGGAAACGGCCCATCCGCCGGCCCAGCTCCATCCGCACGTCCACCGCGGCCAGGTACTCCAGCGCCGAGTACCGCGCCCCCGCGCCGACGATGTCCCGCAACCCCGGGTCGAGCAGCTCCCGCTGACCCGCCCTCAGGTGCTGGACCACGCGCGCCGCCCCGCTGAACCACAGCGCGTGGAAGGCGTCCACCGGGTCCGCGAAGTCGGGATCGGCCTCCGTGACGTACGCGCCCAGCTCCGCCAGCCGCTCCACCGCCCGCCGAACCGCCTCGGCCACCACCGGGCGCACCGCCACCTGCCCGCCCAGCGACGGCGAGTACGCCACCCGCAGCCCCCGCACGCCGCCGGACAGGGCCTCGGTGTACGACCCGGGCGCCGGGCCCAGCGCCGACCAGTCCCGGGCGTCCGGGGTGCCGATGACGTCCAGCATCAGCGCCGCGTCCGCCGCGTCCCGCGTCATCGGGCCGACGTGCGCGAGCGTGCCGAACGCGCTCGCCGGGTAGAGGGGGACCCGGCCGTACGTCGGTTTCAGGCCGAAGATCCCGCAGAAGGACGCCGGGATGCGCACGCTGCCGCCGCCGTCGGTGCCCAGCGCCAGCGGCCCCGCCCCGCGCGCGACGGCCGCCGCCGCGCCCCCGCTGGAGCCGCCCGCGGTACGGCCGGGGTCGTGCGGGTTGCGGGTGATGCCGGACAGCGGCGAGTCGGTCACGCCCTTCCAGCCGAACTCGGGTGTCGTCGTCTTGCCGACGAACACGGCGCCGTGCTCCCGCAGCCGGGCGACGGACGGCGCGTCCTCGTCCCAGGGGCCGTCCGGCGAGACGGCCCGGGAACCGCGCAGCGTCGGACGACCTCGTGTCAGCAGGATGTCCTTCACCGTGACCGGCACTCCGTCCAGCCGCCCGCACGGCTCCCCGCGCCGCCACCGCTCCTCGGCACGCCGTGCCTGGTCGAGCGCCTCCTCGGCGGTCAGCCGGACGAACGCGTTCAGCTCCGGTTGGATCCGCTCGGCCCGTTCGAGGGCCGCCCGGGTCGCCTCCACAGGGCTGAAAGAACCCTTGCGGTAACCGTCGACGAGCTGTACTGCGGTCAGCTCGGTGAGGTCGGTCATGCAGCACCCTCCCGCGTTTCTGGGACGTCGTCGCCTCGGACGCCGTCAGTGGGACGTCGTCAGCGGGACGTCGATACTGGGACGCCGACACTGGGACGTCGTTCCCCGGGATGCCGTATCCCGGGAGGTCAGTGTCCGGGCACGTATCCGCGCTTCTTGTCGACCACGTTCGTGAGCGGTTCGCCCGCCGCCCAGCTCTCGTACAACTGCACGAACTGCTCGCCCAGCTCGTCCCGCCAGCCGATCGTGTCCCCGCTCATGTGCGGGGAGATGATCAGCTCCGGGACCCGCCACAGCGCGCTGTCGGGCGCCAGGGGCTCGTGGTTCAGCACGTCCAGGGCGGCACCCGCGATCCAGCGCCGCGTCAGCGCCTCGGCGAGATCGTCCTCGACGACCAGCTGACCCCGTCCCACGTTGACGAAGCGGGCGGAGGGCTGCATCACCCCGAACCGCCGGGCGTCGAACATGCCGCGCGTGTCGTCGGTGAGGGGCGCCGCCGCGACCACCCAGTCGGCGCGGGCCAGCAGCCGGTCCAGCTCGGCGGGGCCGTGGACGCCCGTGCGGGGGGTGCGGCCGACCAGCGCGGTGGTGATGCCGAGCGCCTTCAGCGTCCCCGCGATCGCCCGACCGATCGGCCCCGAACCCACCACGCAGGCGCGGGTCTTGGCCACCCGCATCGACTCGCGGTGCCGCCAGGTCCGCTCGCCCTGCAGCCGCAGCGTCGTGGGCAGGTCCTTGGCCATCGCCAGGACGAGCGCGGCGACGTACTCGGCGATCGGCTGGTCGAAGACGCCGCGTGCGTTGGTCACCACCGTGTCCGACCCGGCCAGCTCCGGGCACATCAGATGGTCCACGCCCGCGCTCGCCGTGTGCACCCAGCGCGGGCGCGGACCGTCGCCGGGCCACGCCTCCCGTACGGCGTGCGAGGAGAAGTCCCACACGAGCAGGACGTCGGCGTGCGGCAGCCGCTCGGCGAGGGTCGTCCCGTCGGCGTGCTCGATCCGCGCCCGGCCGGTCAGCCGGCCCAGGCGGGGGAGCGGCTCGGCGTCCAGGACGAGGAGCGTGGGCGCGGGTGTACGCGTGGGCGTGGGCGGGGGCGTGGGCGTGCTCATGGGCAGGTCTGTCTCCGGTCGGCGAAAGCGGGTGCGGTTCAGGAGTTGACGGGGGAGTCGACCGGCTGTTGACCTGGGAGTGACGCGGGCGGATTGACCACGCTCGCACCGGAACCTACCTTCGTCAACACGGCCGTGCGTAACGGTGCGTTGTCCTCCCCTTTCTCAGTGTGAGGCCGGTGCGTGCCATGGACATCTCCTTTCTCGGCGGACCAGCTCCGCAACGCGGGGTCGGCGTGGTCGCCCCGTTCGACTTCGCACTCGACCGCGAGCTGTGGCGGTGGGTGCCCGACGACGTGTCGCTGCACATGACGCGAACCCCTTTCGTGCCGGTCGAGGTCAGTCTGGACCTCGCCCGGCTGGTCAGCGAGCATCAGACGCTCGGCGAGGCGGTACGCACCCTGAACGCCATCGCGCCCGAGGTCGTCGCCTACGCCTGCACCTCGGGCAGCTTCGTCGGCGGCATCGCCGGTGAACGCGCGATGTGCGAGGCGATGACCTGGGCGGGCGCGGTCCCGTCCGTGACCACCTCCGGCGCGCTGCTGGACGCGCTGGCCGAGCTGGGCGTACGCCGGGTCGCGCTGGTGACGCCGTACACCGTGTCCGTGACTCGAGCGCTGGAGGCCTACGTCGCCGAGGCCGGCGTCGCCATCACCGGCTGCGCCTTCATGGGGCTGACCCGGCACATCTGGCAGGTCCCGTACCGCGACGTGGCCGACATGGCACGCCAGGCGGTCCCGCGCCAGGGCACGGCGGACGCCCTGTTCATCTCCTGCACCAACCTCCCCACCTACGACGTCATCCCGCAGCTGGAGGCCGAGCTGCGGATCCCGGTGATCTCGGCCAACCAAGTGACGATGTGGGCGGCACTGCGCCGACTGGGTACCCCTGCGGTGGGGCCGTATCAGGCGCTGACCGATCCGTCCGCGCGTATCGGCCCCACGGTGCCGGGGCCGATCGGTCCCGGCATGGCGGGCCCGGTCGGTCCCGCGGTGGCGGGTTCGGTCGGTCCCGCGGTGGCGGACATGCCGGGCGTCGGTGACGGCCCGGACACGGAACAACAGCAGGAAGGTTGGACATGACAGCACTGGGGTTCCTGTACCCGGGCCACTCCGGCGAGGACGACTATCCACGCATCGAGCAGCTCCTGGGCAGCGACATCCGGGTGGACCTGGTGCACACGGACATCGGCGAGGACGCGCACCGGGTCGACGCGCTGCGCGAGATGGGCTCGGCGCACCGGCTCGCGGCGGGCGTGGCGGAGCTGCGGCTGGTCGGCGCCGACGCAGTGGTGTGGGCCTGCACCAGCGGAAGCTTCGTGCACGGCTGGGAGGGCGCACAGGAACAGGTGCGCGCCCTCGCCCAGGCGGCGGGTCTGCCGGCCTCCTCCACCTCCTTCGCCTTCGTGCGGGCGGTGAAGGAGATCGGGGCACGGCGGGTCGCCATCGGGGCGACCTACCCGGACGACGTGGCGCGGCTCTTCGCGGACTTCCTCGCCGCCGCCGGCATCGATACGGCCGACGTCGTCAGCTCCGGCGTCATCACGGCGGCGGAGGTCGGCACCTGGACCGAGTCGGAGGTGCTGGCCCTGGCCCGCGCCGCCGACCGCCCGGACGCGGACGCGGTCCTGCTCCCGGACACGGCCCTGCACACGGCGGCCCACATCCCGGTCCTGGAGAAGGAGCTGGGCAAGCCGGTCCTCACCGCGAACCAGGTCACCGTCTGGGAAGGCCTGCGCCTGGCCGACCGCAGGGTCAACGCGCCGGAACTGGGCGCGCTGTTCACGCGGGAGCCGGTGGTGCAGGCCTGAGAGAGGGATGACGTCGTTCCCGGAACGTCCGCACAACCGGGGACGAGGACGGACGGTGAACCCGTCGAGGCGAAGGTCGTCGTCCTGCGGCAGGGCACCACGCTCGCCGGTTCTCGTCCTTCAACATCGCGGCGGTCGGCCGGGGCGAGTCCTTCGAGCAGCCGACCGCCGTCGTCGACGCGCAGGCGGCCGAGCTCGGCCGACACGGAAGAACCCCGGTCCCGCTGGAGCGGGGCCGGGGTTCTCGTCGAGCGCTGGGCAGGCCTTGCACCTGCATTTCCCCACGGGAAGTGGGGCGTCTTTCCTTGGACCACCAACGCACTGCCGTCTCCCGGGGGTTGACCCCCTTGATCAGGCAGGATGATCGTACCGCAGCTCGGTCCGGGGTGCACGTCGGGCCTGTGCCGTCGGCGGGCCTGCCTCCGTCGACGGGTGGCGTCTGTTCATCCACG